>NZ_JBFWLZ010000006.1:0-75807 GCF_050251835.1 Diaphorobacter sp.
CCAACCCGTTCCTGGGGGACTTGCTGGGCCATTTGGACGATGCCAGCCGTAAGCTGGTCTCGGCCAGTCATCCGCTGGACTTGACCAGCCTGCCCCTGCCCGAGCTTGTCCAGCGCATGCACGGCGATTTCGGGGTGTGACCCGGTCTTGGCGGGGTAGCGGTGCTGACAAGGAAGGCCGTGGCCCGGCACACCGCCGACTGGTTCGTGAACTATCTGCCGCCTGTTGCGGCCAAGGACAAGCCATGAACACGCCGTTGGGGCACGGTGGTTGCTTTCTCACCGGAGCAGGGCAATCACCTCATCGTCCTCGACCTGCTCAAAGTCCCGGTAGAACTGGCCCACGGCCCGAAAGTCGGCGGGCGCCTGCAGGCACAGCACTTCGTCGGCCAGAGGCCGCACCATGGTGAGCGCTTGCGGCGAGGACACGGGCACGGCGCAGATCAGCCTGGCGGGATGGCGCTGGCGCAGGCCGTGCAGCGCGGCCACCATGGTGGCCCCGGTGGCCAGGCCGTCGTCCACCACGATGACGGTGCGGCCTGCGGGGTCCAGGGGCTGGCGGATGGGCGTGTACTGCGCGCGCCGCTGGCGGATGAGTTCCAGCTGGCGGCTTTTTTCGGCGGCGATGTAGTCCGCGTCCGCGCCGGCTGCCGCGGCGTGCGGCGACAGGTAGGTCCAGCCGCTTTCATCGACTGAGCCGATGGCGAACTCGGGCTGGAAGGGCGCGCGCAGCTTGCGCACCAGAACCACGTCCAGGTCGCCCTGCAGTGCCGCCGCCAGTGCTTTGGCCATGGGCACCGCGCCGCGCGGGATGGCCAGCACCAGCGGCTGCCTGCCGCGATAGGCGATCAGTCCGTCCGCCAGTCGGCGGGCGGCGTCCAGGCGGTCGCGAAACACGATGGGCTGGCTGGCGGGCTTCATGATGCGTGCCCGGGTTGCACCAGATCGATCTGAAAGTCGGATTCGTACGGCGGCACATGGCAGTCGATGATGCTGCCAGGGGCCATTTGCAGCCGCGCGCCCACCACGTCGGCATGCACCGGCAGGCGGGCCACGCAGCGGTCCACCAGCACGGCCACCCGGATTTGCTCGGGCTGCTTGAGGGCCAGGTACTGCAGCACGCGCAGCAGCGAGTGACCGTGGTAGAGCACATCGTCCACCACTAGCAGCTGGTGGCCGCGCAGGTCCAGGTCGGCATGGCTGGCGGGTTCATCCAGCCGTGTCTCGGGGTGCAGCAGCGTCAGGTCGTCGGCGTAGCGTTTGACGGCCAGGTCCAGCCGCAGTGGCGGCGCGATGCCGTGGCGCTGTACCAGCAGATCGGTCAGGCGCTGGGCCAGCGGCGCGCCGCGCCGCAATATGCCGATGATGGCCAGGGGCTGCTGCGGTTGCAGCAGGGCGGCCGCTTGGCTGGCCATGGCCTGGAGTACCGCCTCCAGTTCGGCGCTGTCGTACAGACGGCTTCGCACTTGTGCGGGTGGATGCATGGCAACCTCCGGGTGGGTGGCCGTCGGGGCGCGGCCAGCGGGCCAGTGTCGGCAAGCGTGGGGCGCAAGTCAATGCACTGTTCTGGACCTTCTGCAGCATGCCACTGGGTTGTTTGGATATGGATAAATCTTTGTTCTGGTTATGAGGCAGCAGGCCTACCATCCGGCATGTTTATCCGTCTTTGAAAGAAAGGTTTTTTCATGATTTCTAAACGTGCCGTGCTGCGATTGCCCTTGGCCCTGTCACTGGCCGCCGGATTGCTGGGGAGCGCCCTGGCGCAAGACAAGCCGCTGAAGATCGGCGTGACGGCTGGCCCGCACGCGCAGATTTTTGAGCAGGTCAAGAAGCTGGCCGATCAGCAGGGCCTGAAGCTGCAGATCGTCGAGTTCAGCGACTATGTGCAGCCCAACGCCGCCTTGCATGCGGGTGACCTGGACGCCAACAGCTACCAGCACAAGCCTTACCTGGACGCGCAGATCAAAGACCGCGGCTACAAATTTGCGGTGGCGGCCAACACGGTCAACTTTCCTATCGGGCTGTATTCCAAGAAGGTCAAGAAGCTGGCCGACCTGAAGGAGGGCGCGCGCTTTGGCATTCCCAACGACCCCACCAATGGCGGGCGCGTGTTGCTCTTGCTGCAGGCCCAGGGCCTCGTCAAACTGAAAGACGGCGCGGGCCTGAAGGCCACGCCGCTTGACGTGGTGAGCAATCCCAAGAAGCTGCGGTTCGTGGAGCTGGACGCGGCGCAGCTGCCGCGCTCGCTCGATGACCTGGACGCGTCGGCCATCAACACCAACTTTGCCATTTCGGCGGGGCTCAACCCCAAGTCTGACGCCATCGTGCTGGAGGCGGCCGATAGCCCTTACGTGAATCTGCTGGTGGTGCGCGAGGCCGACAAGAACAAGCCCTGGGTGGCGCAGCTGGTCAAGGTGTATCAGAGCGAGGAAATCCGCCGATTTATCGACACGCAGTTCAAGGGGTCGGTGCTGGCGGGCTGGTGATGCCGGTTTGCCCCCGGTAGTGACGGCCGGGGGGGTTGCGAGCTGAAAAAAACCCGCTGCGGCAGGCACCGCAGCGGGTTTTGTTGTGACGCGCAGCGCCGGGGCTTATGCAGCCTGGCTGACGCTGGCCTGGTTGGCGGCGCCAGCGCGCACTTCGGCCTGGATGGCCTGGGCGGCGCTTGCCAGTGCCTGGGCCTTGGCGTCGCCGCCCATGGCCACGCCTTCAGCGCGCACGAAGCGCACATCGGTCACGCCGAAAAATCCCAGCACGGTCTGCAGGTAGCTTTCCTGGTGCTCCATGGCGCGGCCGCCCTCGCTGGTGGAGTACACACCGCCGCGGGTGGAGGCCACGATCACCGTCTTTCCCTTGGCCAGGCCTTCGGGGCCATTGGCGGTGTAGCGGAAGGTGCGGCCGGGCTGGGCGAGGCGATCGATCCAGGCCTTGAGCTGCGTGGGAATGGCGAAGTTGTAGAACGGCGCACCGATGACCACCACGTCAGCAGCCAGGAACTGGCTCACCAGACGCTCGGACACGGCGTTCTCGCGCTGCTGCGCTTCGCTCAGGCCGTCGGTCTGGCCGGTGCGCGGTGCCATGGCGTCCATGGTGAAGTGGGCTGGCGCGTCGGCCACCAGATCCAGGTAGCTCACCTGGGTGCCGGGGTGGCTGGCCTTCCAGGCCTCGACGATCTGGGCGGTAAGCTGGCGAGAAACGGACTGGTCGCCAGTGATGGCGGAATCGATGTGCAGCAGTTGCATGAAGAATCTCCTGTGTCAGTAAAAACCCTGAATGAGGGCGGCTTGAGTATTGTCGTTTTGTATTGAATCTTTGATAAGACCGCCTATTCGCGATAGATTGTCCTGAATTTGTGATGAAAGTTGCTGCCGCGCAGCGCCACTGCTCGCTACAGGCGCGCGGTGTGGTTGTGCGGCTGTATTGCAGGGCCTTGACGGTCGGCCAAGGCATTTGCCGCCACAATGCAACAGATTGAAACATTGCGGTGCAATGCGGGGTTGCACTTCTTGCGTTGGAGCCAGCCTTGACCACTCATCCCATCGACCAAGACATCCAGCAAGCCCGCGTGGCGCCGGCCGTGCGGGCCATCGTGATTCCGCCGTGCCCCGAGGCGCTGCAGCGCCTGCAGGCCATCATGGCTGCGCCTGAACTGGACACGGGCGCCATTGACCAGCTGGCCAGCTCTGATGTGGCCATGGCCGCGGCGCTGATACGCCAGGCCAACAGCCCCTTGCACGCCCTGGCCCAGCCGGTGCAGACGGTGGGCATGGCGCTGACGGTGCTGGGCCTGCGCCCGGCGGTGCAGCTGCTGTCGGCCTTCATCACGCGCCATGCGCTGCAGGTGCGATCGCCGCTGCTGGAGCATTTTTGGGAAAGCTCGCACAGACGCGCCATTGCCTGCGAGCACGTCGGGCGCCTGCTCTACAGCTTTGACCCCGGCCTGGGCTACAGCTTCGGCCTGTTTTTGCATGTGGGCATGCCGGTGCTGGTGAAGGCGGTGCGCGGCTATGCCGGCACCGTCACCGAGGCGTTGGCGCGTCAGGATCGCACCTTCACCCAGACCGAAAACGCCAGCCACCGCACTGACCACGCCGTGGTGGGCGCCATCGTGGCGCGCACCTGGCATCTGCCGGGCGATGTGGCGCAGGCCATCTGGCTGCACCACGACTTCAGCTGCCTGCAGGATGAAAAGTTCAGTCCCACGGTGCGCCAGCTGGTCGCGCTGGGCCTGCTGGCCGAGTACCTGGTGCACCATCACGAGGGCCTGGCGCCATCGCGCGAGTGGGGTCAGCACGGCGCGGCGTGCATGGAGTTTTTGCAGGTCTCGCATGACGAGCTCAACCACTGGGTGGACGAGCTGTACCCGGCATTAGAGGCGGCGGGCTTCTGAGTTTCAGGGCTGCTGGGCTGCTGGGCGTCAGCGGGGCCAGTGCGGCGTAGGCGCTTTGGCATATGGGCGCCGGATAGTCACGAAAACCGGCTGATCCAGCCGGTCAAGTCTTCTTTATAACGAAATCACGATATTTTTAAAAAAATATATTGGTTTGAGTTTTAAGTGACATTTCGCAGAATGCTGCTTCTTTTGATCAATCCGGCTACGACCATGACCTCGCTGACCCTCAAGACCCTTTTGGCCTCGCTGGCCCTGGCTGCCAGCGGTCTGGCCTCGGCCCAGGCCAATTCGCTGCTCAATGTTTCCTACGACGTGGCGCGCGAGTTCTACAAGGACTACAACCAGGCTTTCGTGGCCCACTACAAAAAGACCAAGGGCGTGGACGTCAAGGTGGATCAGTCCCACGGCGGCTCCAGCGCCCAGGCGCGCGCCGTGAACGACGGGCTGGCCGCGGACGTGGTGACCTTCAACACCACGACCGACGTGCAGTTTCTGGCCGACAACGGCGCCGTGGCCAAGGACTGGGCCAAAAAATTCCCGCACGACGCGTCGCCCACCACGTCCACCATGCTGTTTCTGGTGCGCAACGGCAACCCCAAGAACATCAAGGATTGGGATGACTTGATCAAGCCCGGTGTGCAGGTCATCGTGGTCAATCCCAAAACCGGCGGCAACGGCCGCTACGCCTATCTGGCGGCCTGGGGCAGCGTGCGCGAAAAAGGCGGCACCGATGCCCAGGCGGCTGAATTTGTGAAACAGCTGTACAAAAACGTGCCAGTGCTGGGCAAGGGCGGGCGCGATGCCACGGCCATCTTCTTGCAACGCAACATTGGCGACGTGCTGATCACTTTCGAATCTGAAGTGCTGTCGATCGACCGCGAGTTTGGCAAGGGCAAGGTCGATGCGGTGTACCCATCGTCCAGCGTCGTGGCCGAGAACCCTGTTGCCGTGGTCGAGCGCACCGTCGCCAAAAAGGGCACGGGCGAACTGGCCAAGGCCTACCTGGACTATCTGTACTCTGAAGAAGCGCAAGAGATTGCGGCCAAACACGCGCTGCGCCCGCGCTCGGAAACCGTGCTGAAAAGGCATGCCGCCACCTTCAAGCCGTTGCAGCAGTTCACCGTGGCCAAGTACTTCGGCTCGCTGGGTGAGGCGCAAAAAGTCCACTTCAACGACGG
Organism: Diaphorobacter sp.; assembly: GCF_050251835.1. Lineage (NCBI taxonomy): Bacteria > Pseudomonadati > Pseudomonadota > Betaproteobacteria > Burkholderiales > Comamonadaceae > Diaphorobacter > Diaphorobacter sp. Next base: position 5,571 of record NZ_JBFWLZ010000006.1, read on the forward strand.
CGGTCAGTTCGACAAGCTCTACACCCCGGGCGCCAGGTAATTCATGAGCACTGCCATGTCTTCCGCGCCGCTGGCTGCGGTGGGCGCTACGGTGCCCCGGCGTGCGCCCGGCAAGGCCAAGCGGGTGCTGCCCGGCTTTGGCCTGACGCTGGGCTACACGCTGTTTTACGTGAGCATCATCGTGCTGATCCCGCTGCTGGCACTGCTGCTCAAGACGTTCACGATGACCTGGCCCCAGTTCTGGGACGCGGTGACTGCCCCGCGCGTGATGGCCTCGTACCGCCTCACATTTGGCGCATCCTTCATCGCAGCCTGCGTGAACGTGGTGTTTGGCCTGCTGATTGCCTGGGTGCTGGTGCGCTACCGGTTTCCTGGCAAGAAGATTGTCGATGCGCTGGTGGACTTGCCCTTTGCGCTGCCCACGGCCGTGGCGGGCATCTCGCTGACGGCGCTGCTGGCGGGTAACGGCTGGATCGGCCAGTATTTCGAGCCGCTGGGCATCCAGCTGGCCTTCAACCCCAACGGCATCGTGATCGCCCTGATTTTCATTGGCCTGCCTTTTGTGGTGCGCACGGTGCAGCCGGTGCTGGAAGACAGCGAGAAAGAACTGGAAGAAGCCGCCACCAGCCTGGGCGCCACGCGCTGGCAGATTTTTCGCCACGTCATCCTGCCCGCCATCACGCCCGCGCTGCTCACCGGCTTTGCCATGGCGTTTGCGCGTGCGGTGGGCGAGTATGGCTCGGTCATCTTCATCGCCGGCAACATGCCCATGATTTCCGAGATCACGCCGCTCATCATCATCGGCAAGCTGGAGCAGTACGACTACGCGGGCGCCACCGCCGTGGCCGTGGTGATGCTGGTGATCTCGTTCATCCTGCTGCTGGTCATCAACGCGCTGCAGGCCTGGCAGCGCCGCAGTGCAGGAGCACTTGCATGAGCGCCGCCGTGTCTCAACGCACCGCGCGACGCGCACAGGCGGGCACCACCGAGGCGCCCTGGGTCAAGTGGACGCTGATCGCCATTGCCATGGCGTTCATGGTGCTGTTTCTGGTGTTGCCGCTGGCTGCAGTGTTTGCCGAAGCGCTGCGCAAGGGCTTTGCTGCCTATCTGGAGGGCCTGCGCGAGCCCGATGCCTGGTCGGCCATCCGGCTCACGCTGATCACTGCGGCCATTGCCGTGCCCCTGAACCTGGTGTTTGGCGTGGCGGCGGCGTGGTGCATTGCCAAGTACGAATTCAAGGGCAAGGCGTTTTTGACCACGCTGATCGACCTGCCGTTTTCCATCTCGCCGGTGGTGGCGGGGCTGATGTACGTGCTGGTGTTTGGCGCCCAGGGCTGGCTGGGCCCGTGGCTGGCGGCGCACGACATCAAGATCATCTTTGCCGTGCCGGGCATCGTGCTGGCCACCATTTTTGTCACCTTCCCGTTCATTGCCCGCGAGCTGATTCCGCTGATGCAGGCCCAGGGCAACGACGAGGAGCAGGCGGCCATCGTGCTGGGCGCCAGCGGCTGGCAGACCTTCTGGCACGTGACGCTGCCCAACATCAAGTGGGGCCTGCTGTACGGCGTGATCTTGTGCAACGCCCGGGCGATGGGCGAATTTGGCGCGGTGTCGGTGGTGTCGGGCCACATCCGCGGGCAGACCAACACCATCCCGCTGCACGTCGAGATTTTGTACAACGAATACCAGTCGGTCGCCTCGTTTGCCGCGGCATCGCTGCTGGCCTTGCTGGCGCTGGTCACGCTGGTCATCAAGTCGGTCGCCGAATGGCAGAGCGACAAACAGGCCAAAGCCGCGGCTGCCATGCCTCCAGAACGGCCCCAGGGCACACCCAGCAAGCGCTGAAAGCTATAGATTTATGAGCATTGAAATTCGCAACGTCAGCAAGCAGTTCGGCAGCTTCCAGGCGCTGCGCGACGTGAGCCTGGACATCCAGTCCGGCGAGCTCATCGCGCTGCTGGGGCCATCGGGCTGCGGCAAGACCACGCTGCTGCGCATCATCGCCGGGCTGGAGACTCCCGACGTGGGCAGCATCCACTTCAGCGGCGAAGACACCACCGACGTGCACGTGCGCGAGCGCGGCGTGGGCTTTGTCTTCCAGCACTACGCGCTGTTCAGGCATATGACGGTCTTTGACAACGTGGCCTTTGGCCTGCGCATGAAGCCGCGCAAGGAGCGCCCGTCCGAGGCAGTGATCAAGGACAAGGTGATGCGCCTGCTGCAACTGGTGCAGCTGGACTGGATTGCCGACCGCTACCCCTCGCAACTGTCGGGCGGCCAGCGCCAGCGCATTGCCCTGGCGCGCGCGCTGGCCGTGGAGCCCAAGGTGCTGCTGCTCGACGAGCCCTTTGGCGCGCTGGACGCCAAGGTGCGCAAAGAGTTGCGCCGCTGGCTGCGCCGCCTGCACGACGAACTGCACGTGACCAGCATTTTCGTCACCCACGACCAGGAAGAAGCGCTGGAAGTGGCCGACCGCGTGGTCGTCATCAACCAGGGCAAGATCGAGCAGCAGGGCACGCCCCAGCAGGTGTGGGACAACCCGGCCAGCCCGTTTGTCTATGGCTTCCTGGGCGACGTGAACCTGTTTCACGGCCGCGCCAACGACGGGCGGGTGTATCTGGACGGCGGCACGCAGATCGACAGCCCCGACGCGCAGCATGCCGACGATGCGCGCGCGTTTGCCTACGTGCGCCCGCACGACCTGGACGTGGAGCGCTATTCACCCGGCCAGGCGCTGGACGCGCAGGGCCGCCCGCGCGGCATCGTGGTGCAGCTGGCGCGCTCCATCGTGGTGGGGCCGATCGCGCGGCTGGAACTAATCCCCGAAGGAGACACCCAATCGGCGGACAATGCGGCTTCGGACGCGTTGATCGAAGCGCAGATCCCGGCGCAGCAATTTCATGACATGGGGCTGCGTGACGGCGAGACGCTGGTGGTGACACCGCGGCGCGCCAAGGTGTTTCTGGACGAAGCCGCCGGCATCTGAGCGCCGCCCTTGCAGGGCACGCCGGGCGTCGGCCCTGCAAGGACGACAAAAGTGTTTTTACTGAACTGGATTGATACCGCCCCGCGCCGCATTTTGGCGCTCATCAGTGCCGCCTGTCTGGCCATGCTGGTGTTTGGCATTTTTCTGCAGCATATCGTGGGGCTGGAGCCATGCCCGATGTGCATCGTGCAGCGCTATGCACTCATAGGTGTAGCGGTCTTCACAGGACTGGCGGCGGTTCGCAGCCAAAAAGGCTGGTGGATGAGCTGGACCGCGCTGGCCCTTGTGACCGCGGGCTTTGGCGCCTTCACGGCTGCGCGCCAAAGCTGGCTGCAGTGGTACCCGCCCGAGGTGGCCACTTGCGGGCGCGACTTCTACGGAATGATCGAAAGCTACCCCATCAGCCGAGCCCTCCCCATGATCTTTCGCGGCTCGGGCGACTGCTCCGTCGTTGACTGGACCTTTCTGGGCGGCTCGATTGCCAACTGGTCCTTCCTGTGTTTCAGCGCCCTGGCCGTGCTGATGGTGCTGCTGCTGGTGCATACGCTGAGAGGCGGCCGGTAACGTTGGAGTTGCGGAATGGTTTGAAGATCCCAGGCTCGCCCCGGACTGTGCAAAAGGCGCTTTTTGAAGCGCCTTTTGTTTTTCAAGCGATGGATGACCGGCGGGTCTTCGCGCCAAACTGTTGGGATGACTGCTATTTGGTTGCTTTGGGCGGCAGGAACCGACCCAACGCGGAATTCCGGCAAGGTGCGTTTGAATCCTGAAAGCGGTCAATCATCGCATGCCCAACAGGAGGGTACGACGTAGAGACGGATTGCAGCGGGAGTCGGCCCTCAAGCTGTGGTGGCCGGGTTGTCGCTCTCTGCCCAGAGCCAACAGCGCCAACGCGCAAGCAACCACAATAGACTGAAGGCCCTACCCTGACGCAGGGCTCAACCGGGGAGACGCTGTGGTTGCCGTCCAAGCGACGGGGCTGGTGCTCTGTAAGAATGCGAAATAGCTTCTAGGAAGACACATGAAAGTTTTGAGCTTCTTCAACAACAAGGGCGGCGTAGGCAAGACAACTCTGACCTGTAACCTGGCTGCGCATCTGGCACGGCAGGGGCTTCGAATTATTGTGTTGGACGTCGATCCTCAGTGCAATGCAACTATCCTGACGTTAGGGGAAGACCGAGCTGCACCTCTCTACTGGGCAGAGGAGCCCAGCGAAGAGCGTGCTCAGACTACCAACCTCTGGTCTATTCTTGAACCCATTGAGCTTGGCGAAGCAACAGTGATGTCGAATGTGGCGCCAATCCCCGCTTCCACTAATCGCTTTAGCTATGACTTGGTACCAGGACACCCGCGCGTCTCGATCATCGAGGATCGCCTGAGCCAAGCTTGGCGTGATGCTATCGGCGGTGATGTTGGTGGATTGCGCCGTACCAATTGGGTTGTGATGCTGGCTGCTCAACTGGCTCCGCGCTACGACCTCATGATTCTCGATCTGGGTCCCAGTCTCGGCTCACTGAATCGAACTGCGCTCTTAGGGTCTGACTACTTCGTAACGCCCATGGGGGCCGATGTCTTCAGCATCTTGGGGCTACGTAACATTTCCAACTGGCTGCGCGAGTGGACCGACGCCTATTCGCGCGGCGTCGAAAATTGCGAGCGAACTAGTCCTGGAGCATCGGCGCGCTTCGGACTCGCGACGAACCTGCCAATCCTGCACGGCTTTGCGGGTTACACAGTTCAGGCGTATATCGCCAAGTTCAAGAAAGGTGAGAAGCGGCCAACTAAGGCGTTTGAGAGAGTGACGTCCAGTTTCGCGGGCGAGATTCAGGGCAACCTCGAAGGCTTCTTTGTGCCAGGGATGACCATGGAACAGTCCCTGTTGGGAGAGGTTCCCAACATGTACAGCCTGATTCCCTTGGCGCAAACAGCGAATGCTCCAATCATCGACTTGCGGTCGTCGGATGGCCTCGTGGGTTCCCATTACAACCAGGCCAAGCGGTACGTCGGGATTCTTAGTGAAGTCGCCGCCGCCCTTTCTCGTAACCTCGGCTTGGAGGTGCAGAGCTGATGGACTGGCCCGAATCACTAGTAGCGGAGATTGCTGAGCGCCGATGCATCATCTTTTTGGGGGCGGGCGCGTCTGCCGGGTGCGTCGACCCTGCAACAGGAAACCGCCCACCGGGTTGGGAGCAATTGTTGCGGGATGCTCTGGCGACAGTGCGAGATCCAGACATCAACCCGCTTGTGGAGGCCATGCTGACTAAGGAGCAGTACCTGGACGCAGCGGAGGTGGTTTTCTCTCGTATAGAGCCGGCAGACGCACGGAACTTTTTCCGCAGCCGTTTCTACACTCCTCACTATGAGAAGTCCGAGATTCATGAGCTGGTCTTGGAGCTGGACCCGAAAATCGTCATCACTACGAACTACGACGAGATTTATGACGACTACTGCGCTGGCGGCGCAGCTCGCGATGGCTACAGCGTGCGGCGGTACTACGAAGACAACGTGCTCGACGAAATCCGATCAACGGCACGCCTTGTTTTAAAGGCTCATGGGTGTATCACTGACACGAGCAGGATGGTGCTCACCCGGTCACAGTATTTCCACGCTAGAGCCAAGCACCAAGGCTTCTTCTCGATCCTTGAGAGCTTGTTCTTAGTCAACACGCTGCTCTTTGTCGGCTATGGCCTTGCTGATCCAGACATTTCACTGGTGTTGGAATCAGCGCAGCTTTCAATGCCGTCTAGACACCCGCATTACGCGCTCATGGCGTCGGGCCGCCACGAGGCTGTGACCAAGTCAATGCGAGACACCTACAACGTGCGCATCCTTGATTACGACGCACCGGGCGGTGATCACTCGCAGGCGCTAGTGGCTCTGCGAGAGCTTAGGGACTTGGTGAACTCGTATCGGGCGACGTACACGTAGAGTGCAATGTGCGCCGCTCCATAGCAGTCGCTTGCTAAGGACTGTTACTGGCCGAAAACGGAAGCCCTGCCGGTCACAGTGGGTTCCACGCGCTGCTGCCAGGCGCCCAAGTCTCTTCAGAGGGCGGAAATAACACCCCTTCGGTTCCCTCCACCCACGCCGGCAGCTTGTGCATCACGCTGTGCAGCAGGGGGCTGGCCTGCCACTGTGCCAGCCAGGCCTGCAGACGGGGCCAGTGCTGCCGACTCCACCAGTCGGCGTCAATGCCGGCGAACTGACGCACAAACGGGGCTATCGCCATGTCGGCCAGAGCCGCATGGGTGCCAAACAGGTGTGGGTGTTTGGCCAGGCGCGCCTCCAACCCCTGCAACCAGGCCGAGGCCTGGGCGCGCTCGGCCTCGGGGTTGGCTTGCGGGTAGCGGTTGGGGTATTTGCAGCGGTCCAGCGCGTGTTTGAAGGGGCCGTCGCACTGGGCAATCAGCACCCGCATGTCGGCCTGCGTGCCGTGGCTGGGGCGCAGCCAGCCGCCGGGGTCGTGCCGCGCCAAGGCCCACAGCATGATGTCCAGGCTGTGCTCCAGCACTTGCACAGGCGCGCCATCAGATGTGGGCGGCAGCACCAGCACGGGCACCGTGCCTTTGGGCGATGTCTGCAGCAGGCTGGGCGGCTTGCTTTTCAGCACCACCTCGCGCAGCTCGCACGCCTGGCCGCTGATGGCCAGCGCCAGCCGCGCCCGGATGGCATAGGGGCAGCGGCGAAACGAGTACAGAACGGGCAGGGCGCAGGTGCTCACGCGATGGGTCAGAGTTTTTTGACCAGTACCTGGCTCTTGCGATCCCAGTTGTACTTGCGCTTGCGCGCATCGGGCAGCCAGTCAGGGTCCACGGGCGAGAAGCCGCGCTTGATGAACCAGTGCATGGTGCGTGTGGTCAGCACGAAGATGCTGCTCAGCCCCAGCATGCGTGCGCGCTGCTCGATGCGTTTGAGCAGCTTCTCGCCGTCGCCCGTGCCCTGGCTTTTGGGCGACACCGTGACGGCGGCCATCTCGGCCGTGTTGGCCTCAGGGTAGGGGTAGAAGGCGGCGCAGCCAAAGATCACGCCGTCGTGCTCGATCACGGTGTAGGCGGCAATGTCGCGCTCGATCTCGGTGCGGTCGCGCTTGACCAGCGTGCCATCTTTCTCAAACGGTTCAATGAGCTGGATGATGCCGCCCACGTCGTCGATGGTGGCTTCGCGCAGCTCTTCCAGCTTTTCATCGACCAGCATGGTGCCGATGCCGTCGTGCACATAAATTTCCAGCAGCAGCGCGCCGTCCACCGCGAAGGGCAGGATGTGGCTGCGGTCCACGCCGTGCTCGCAGGCGTTGACGCAGTGCTGCAGGTAAAAGCCCACATCGGTGGGCTGCTGCGCGGGCGGCAGGCGGGCCAGCAGCTGGCGCGCTGCGGCCAGGGGCAGTTCGGTGTCGATGGGGTTGTCCTCGCCCTCGGGCTCCAGGGGCTTGATGCGGATGCCCGGCACTTCGGTGAGGAACAGCAGCTTGTCGGCACGCAGCTCGCAGGCCACGCGCGTGGCCACCTCTTCCATGGTCAGGTTGAAGGCCTCGCCCGTGGGCGAGAAGCCAAAGGGCGAGATCAGCACCATGGCTTCGGAATCCAGCGTGCGGCGAATGCCCTCGACGTCCACCTTGCGCACCAGGCCCGAGTGCTGGAAGTCCACCCCATCCACAATGCCCACCGGCCGCGCCGTGAGAAAGTTGCCCGAGATCACGCGCACGCGCGCACCTGCCATGGGCGTGTTGGGCAGGCCCTGGCTGAAGGCGGCCTCGATCTCGTAGCGCAGCTGGCCCGCGGCTTCCTGCGCGCAGTCCAGCGCGACCGAATCCGTCACGCGGATGCCGTGCGAGTAGCGCGGCTCATGGCCCTTGGCGCGCAGCTGTTCATTGACCTGTGGGCGAAAGCCGTGCACCAGCACGATCTTGACGCCCATGGCCTGGATCAGCGCCAGGTCTTGCACGATGCTTTGCAGTTTGCCGGCGGCAATGGCCTCGCCCGTCAGCGCCACCACGAAGGTCTGGTGCCTGAACTTGTGGATGTACGGCGCCACGGAGCGAAACCAGGGCACAAAGGTGAAGTTGAAAACCGTGGACATGGGCAGCGGCAGGCAGTGAGGCAGATGGAAAAAACGGGCCACAAGAACACGCGGGCCGCACCCGTTGCGTTGCCGGAGGACGCAAGGCGGCGCATGGGGCGGGCCAGCGCGGGTGCGCGCAGTGTAGCGGCAGTGCCTGCGGCCCGGGGCATGGCAGGGCAGGTTGATTGTTCACTCAAAAATGGCTTTCTTGCCATATCAGATGTGCGCTGATAGCTATGCTTTGAGGAGCATCTGATTGGAGGCCAGGTTGTGTTCGGGCCGCACCATAGGCTGTAGGCCGGGCTGCATGCCGGTTGTGCCAGCCGAGCTTGTTTTCACCTGGCGCGTCGCATGGGCGTCACATCGGCCACCCGGCTTGGGGGCGTTTGCGCCTGCGGTTTGGCGTAACCCAGGTTTTTCGTGTCAATATGCAACGCGTTGCCTATATTGAAAATCGATGTCCATCCACCACGCCATGCCCGCCGCGTCGGCCCCCGGGACTGCGCCCGGGCCCGGCTCTGCGCCCTCGCTGCCCAGGCGCACGCTAGCCGGGCGGTGGCTGGCATGGCTGATCGTGCTGGTGTGTGCCGTGGCCATTGCAGGTTTGTGGCTTACCACTTTGCAGCGCATCCGCTTTGAGCGCGAGCAGGCGGTCACTGCGGCGCAGCAGGCCAATTCCAACCTGGCGATCGCCTTTGAGCAGCAGGTGTTTCGCACACTGAAGGCGGCCGAGCAGGTGGCGGCCTTCGTGCGCCAGCAGTATCTGCACCATGGGGCCGCGCTGGACTTGCGCCAGTGGACCCGGCATGACGTGCTGCGCGAGTCGATGTTCAACATCATCAGCGTGGTGGATGCCGGCGGCGCCATCGTCGCCAGCAGCTTGCCGTTTGGGGCGGTGAACTATGCCGACCGGGCCTTTTTTCAGGCGCAGCAAGGCGCTACCGTTGACACGCTGTTCGTCAGTCCGCCCGTGCTGGGCCGCGTGACGGGGCGCTGGCAGATGCCGATGTCCATGCGCATCACCCTGCCAGGTGGTGGCTTTGGTGGCGTGGTGGTGCTGTCGGTCGATCCGGTGAGCTTCACCGACTTCTATCGCCATGCCGACATCGGCACACTGGGCCTGCTGGAGCTGACGGGCGCCGACGGCATCGTGCGTGGCCGCAAGTCCGGCAGTCAGACTCAATTTGGTCTGGACGCCCAGCCTTTGCCCTGGTTTCAGCGCTGGGCCGACGCGCCGGAGGGCGCATTGGTGGACGCAGGTCAGGCATTGGATGGCGTGGCGCGCATCGTCAGCTACCGCGCGGTGGAGGGCTATCCGCTGCTGGTGACTGTGGGCACTGCCTACGACGATGCCCTTGCACCGGTGCTGCAGCGGCGCAGTATTTATCTGGTGACTTCTGCCGGCGCCAGCCTGGCGCTGCTGGGCTTGGCATGGGGGCTGATCGCCGTGCTGGCGCGTCAGCGTGCCGTGGCCGATGCGCTGCGTGCCAGCGAGGCGCTGTACAGCGCCACCTTTCACCAGGCGGCCATGGGTATTGCTCACGTTGCGCCGGACGGGCGCATCCTGCGCGCCAATGACAAGTTCTGCCACATGCTGGGCTATGACGCCGATGCGCTGCGCCAGCGCACCATGCATGAGCTGGCGCCGGCAGAGCGGTGCGACGTCGTGCGCCAGTTTTTGGCGCAGCAATGGTCATCGCAAGACGTGCACCATGCGCCCGAGGTCGAAACAAGCTATCGCTGCAAGGACGGGTCTGAGCTATGGGTGAGCGAGGCGCTCAGCGTGGTGCGCGATGCGCAGGGGCAGCCGGCATTCCTGCTGGTCGTGGTGCAGGACATCACCAGCCGCAAGGAACTGCAGGCGCGGCTGTCGCATGACGCGTTGCACGATGCCCTGACGGGCCTGCCCAATCGGGTGATGTTTCATGACCGGCTGTCGCAGGTGCTGGACTCTTCGCGCCGCCACGGCCGGGGCGCGGCCGTGCTGTTTCTGGATCTGGATGGCTTCAAGGAAGTCAACGACAGCCTGGGTCATGCGGCAGGCGACGCCTTGCTCGGACAGGTGGCCTCGCGCCTTCAGGGCTGCGTGCGGGCCGAGGACACCGTGGCGCGTTTTGGCGGCGATGAGTTCGGCATTGTGCTGGCCGCGGCAGCCCAGGCAAGCGATTGCGAGACCGTGGCCCACAAGATTGTGAAGTCGCTGGCCACGCCTTTTGATTTGCAGGGCGCCCGGGTGGGCTTATCGGCCAGCGTGGGCGCCGCGCTGTATCCGCAGCATGGCGACGATGCCGACACCTTGCTGACCCGCGCCGACCAGGCCATGTACGTTGCCAAAGGCCACGGCAAGAACTGCTTCAGCTGGTGGAGGCCCCTGCCGTGAACCGCCCGGCGCGTGCGCGCCATCAGAGTGCGGCCAGTTCGCGTGCCGAGGTCTGCAGCAGGGCTTTGCCCAGCTTTTCGGCGGGCAGGGCGATCAGCAATTCCAGGCGGCGGTGCAGCAGGTGCATCGTCTGGCGGAAGGCCTCCAGGCGGTGGGCATCGTCGATCCTGCTGCCAACCGGGTCTGCATAGCCCCAGTGCGCCGTTGCGGGATGCCCTGGCCAGACCGGACAGGCCTCGCCGGCGGTGTCGTCGCACAAGGTGATGACCAGATCCATGTGAGGCGCGTCCGGCGCGGAAAACTCCTGCCAGCCTTTGCTGCGCAGTCCCTCGGTGGAAATGCCCGCATGCTGCAGCACTTGCAGGGCCATCGGGTGGATTTCTGCGCGCGGGCTGCTGCCGGCGGAATAGGCTTTGAAGCGACCCGCTCCCATGTCGTTGAGCAAGGCTTCTGCGAGGATGCTGCGCGCCGAGTTGTAGTTGCACAAAAACAGTACGTTCAGGGGAGCGTGTGGCGCGGTCATGGCTTTGCAGTGGAGTGGAAAAGGTGGGCGAAAGAGCCGTGAATGTATGCGCATAAACCGCATGCGCGTCGGAATCGTCGCGAGAATCGTCGTGAAAGCCAGGCGGGCTGGCGCCCTGTGAGCGGGCATGCCCCTGGGGCGTAGGACTCCAGGTGATTGACCTCATGGACATATTGTTAAATTCAGGTCTTTCGTAATCGCGAAGTCCCGTACGGGGGCTTTTAACGGCCCGCGAGGGCATTCATCCAAGGAGAGTTCATGTTCCGCAGATCTATTTTGGCCACTGGCGCTGTGCTGGCCCTGGCAGCAACTGCACCCGCGCTGGCCCTGGCCAAGGATGCCTGGCCCGTCAAGACCATTACCCTGGTGCAACCGTACTCGCCCGGCGGCACCAGCGACCTGCTGGCGCGCATCATCGCCAACGAGCTGGAAAAGCGCATCGAAGCCAACGTGATCGTCGAGAGCAAGGCCGGCGCCAACGGCAACATTGCCACCGCCTACGTCAGCCGCGCCAAGCCCGACGGCGGCACCTTTCTGGTGGGCTCCAGCAGCCCGGTGGTGATCTCGCCGACGCTGTACAAAAACGTGCCTTACGACCCGGTCAAAGACCTCACCCCCATCACCCCCATCGCCAAGGCGCCGTTCCTGCTGGTGACCGGCGCCAATTCGGGCATCAACTCGATGGATGAGCTGCTCAAGCTCATCAAGGCCGACAAGGTCAATTTCGGTTCGGCCGGTGCGGGCTCGCCCCAGCACATCATGGTGGAAATGCTGCACCTGCAGGCCAAGGCCAAGACCATGCATGTGCCCTACAAGGGGTCGGCCCCGCTGATCCTGGCGGTGATGTCCAACGAGGTGCAGTACGCCATCGACAACCCCGTGCCGCTCAAGCCGCAGATCGACGGCGGCAAGATCAAGGCGCTGGCCATTACCAGCAAGACGGCATCGCCCAAGTTCCCGGGCGTCAAGCCGCTGGCCGAGCAGGGCTTTCCGGGCTTTGACGTGGAGCCCTGGTACGGCATGATCGGCTCGAAGGGCCTGCCCAAGAACCTGGCCGAGCGCATGAACAAATATGTGCAGGACATCCTGGCGCAGGACAACGTCAAGCAGAAAATCTCCGAGCTGGGCGCCGAGGCCTACGGCCTGAGCACGGCCGACTTTTCCAAGCTGATCGCTGCCGACATCCAGAAGTGGGGCGCAGCCGTCAAGGCGTCGGGCGCCACGGCAGACTGACGCGCTGCTGCCTGACCGCAAAAGGCCGTGAATATCATTCACGGCCTTTTTTGCCTCCAGCCCTTGTATATCAAGCGCTAGAAGCTATCAATAAATGAGTGACTGCAGCGGGCTACCAGCCAGGTGCCTCCAGCGCAAACAGCGGCACCTGCGCCTGGCGGCTGAGCCAGAGCCCGCCGCCCATGTCGATGAAGTGCCGCTCCAGCCCCTGCCGGTACGTCTGGGCGCGGTGCCGGTGCTGGCGCGGGTCGGTCAGGCCCTCGTCGATGGTGCCGCGCTCGTAATCCTCGTGCGTGACGGCCTCCAGGTACAGGGCGCCACGGCACAGGCGCCCCAGGTTGTCCAGCGCGCGGCGCAGGTCCTGCGCGCTCAGGTAGGGCAGCACGCCCTGGCAGATCACAAAGTCAAAGGGCTCGGGCGCTGCGTAATCCACCACCGAGCCGCGCTGCCAGCCATAGCGCTGGCACAGATAGGCGCTGTACTCCACGCCCTGGTAGCACGCGCCGGGCAGGTGGCGCGCCACCATGCCTTGCCACAGGCCAATGCCGCAGCCCATGTCCAGCACCCGCTGCACTGGCACGCGCAGGTACTGCAGGTAGCTGCAGACAAACGCGCCCAGCCGATCGGCATGGGCGGGGTCGACCACCCGGGTTTTCTTGTCGAAGTAATAGCGCTGGTAATACGCCTCGTCAAACCACTGCTCGCTGGCTGATTGCACGCATGCTCCTGAAACGGCCGGCGCCAGAACGGGCGCCGCAACCGCAAGAGTATGGCCCACGCCCCAGGCGCTGGCAGCTGTCAGATCAGACGTGGCTGGACTGCCGGCGCTGGCGCAGGCTCTGCCAGCCCAGCAGCGCCAGCACCATGCCCACCATGGGCAGCATGCCGGCGTTGATGCCGCCCCAGCCCACGCTGTGCAGCAGCTGGCCCGATCCGAATGACGCCACCGCCACGGTGCCGAACACCAGAAAGTCGTTCAGCGCCTGCACCTTGGCGCGTTCGGCCGGGCGGTAGCAGTCGGTCAGCAGCGCCGTGGCGCCGATGAAGCCGAAGTTCCAGCCCACGCCCAGCAGCACCAGCGCGCCCCAGAAATGCGTAAGCGCCAGCCCCGTCAGCGCCAGCAGGCCCGATGCGGCAATCAGCACCAGCCCCAGCGCCGTGACGGTGCGCTTGCCCCAGCGCGCGATCAGCCGGCCGGTGAAAAAGCTGGGCGCGAACATGGCCAGCACGTGCCACTGGATGCCCAGCGCCGCCTCGCCTACGCTGTGCCCGCAGCCCACCATGGCCATGGGCGCGGCGGTCATCAGAAAGGCCATCAGCCCGTAGCTCACCACGCCTGCAGTGGCAGCCACGATGAACTGCGGCGTGCGCGCGATCTGGGGCAGTGGCCGCGCGCCTTGCGCTTGGGTGCGCGGCGGCGCCGGCGGCAGGCGCAGGGCCAGCAGCAGCGGCAGCGCTAGCAAAGCAAGGGCTGCCTGGCTGTAAAAACTGCCCGCAAACGGCGTGGCGGGCAGGCTGTCACGCGTCCAGATCACCACCTGCGGGCCGATGATGGCGGCGATCAGCCCGCCCACCATCACCCGCGAAATGGCGCTTGCATGGCGCGATGGCTCGGCCACCGCGTCGAGGGCGGCGAAGCGGTAGCTTTGCACGCAGGCGCCATAAAAGCCCGCCAGCGTGGTGCCCAGGCAAAACAGCATGAAGTCCGATCGGCTGATGCCCCAGGCGGCCACCAGGCCCGACAGCACCCCCAGCACCGCCCCCAGCAGATACGCCGCACGCCGCCCGGCGCGGTGCATCAGCCATGCGGCAGGCAGGGTGGACAGGGCCAGGCCCAGCTGGTACAGACTGACGGGCAGCGTGCTGGCGGCGGGCGTGCTGGCCAGCATCTGCCCGACCAGGCCACCCAGCGAAATGATGATGGGCGGCGAGGCACCGCCCAGTGATTGCGCGGCCACCAACAGGCCGAGGTTGCGGCGCTCCAGTGCGCAGGGGGATGGGCTCATGAGAAAAACGGGCGGATGTATTGCCGATATCAAGCAGAGGGCGCCTATTGTGATGTCGGAGCCCAGCCCTCGGTTGGCGGACGGTGCCTGAAGCCGGCTTGGCGCCCAGCGCCTGGCACGGCGGCTTGGATTGGCTTGCAAAAATGCCGCTTTAAGTCGAAAGAAGCGTGCATGAACACTGCATCAAGAGGGGCGTTGCTGCTTCTGGCGTTAGTTGATGGTATCGGCCTTCATTACGCATCATTTTTGCTGTCAATTGGGTGCGTTTGCGGCAAATTTTTATGCGCAAGATAAAAGAAGTTGCCAGAAAAAGAAGGCATTTGAATGCGTTAATCGTGACTTTTGGCTGGTTAGAATCTGCCGCTGCTCTGCCTGCCATGCCGCATGCCTTCCATCGCCCCCCACCCAGCCGCCGACCTGCCAGACCCCGCCGCCCCGTTGCTCGAATTGCGGCAGGTGCGCCTGCGCCGGGGCGCGACGCAGGTGTTTGACGGCCTCAGCCTGGCGCTGGCCGAGCCCCGCATCGGCTTGATTGGCCACAACGGCGCGGGCAAGACCAGTCTGCTGCGCCTGCTGTGTGCGCTGGATGTGCCGGCCAGCGGACAGGTTTTGTCGCAAGGGCACAACCTGCACGCGCTGCCGCAGGGCCAGCTGCGCGCCCTGCGCGTGGGCATGATGTTCCAGAACCCTGACGACCAGATCATCTTCCCCACGGTGCAGGAGGAGCTTGCCCTGGGGCTGCAGCCGCAGGGCCTGCCCCGGCGCGACGCGCAGGCGCGGGCCCGCGACTTTCTGGCCGGGCGCGGCCTGGCTGGCTGGGCAGAGCGTGCCGTGGCCACCCTGAGCCAGGGCCAGCGCCAGCAGGTGTGCTGGCTGGCGCTGCTGCTGGCCGGGCCGCGCACCCTTCTGCTGGACGAGCCCTATGCCAGTCTGGACCTGCCTGGCCAGGCCCGGCTGGCCGACGACATTGCCGCCTGCGACCGGCAGGTGCTGGTGTCCACCCATGTGCTGGACCATGTGCGCGACTATCCGCGCGTGATCTGGCTGCACGAAGGCCGCGTGCAGGCCGACGGGCCGGGGCGCGAGGTGTGCGCCGCCTACGAAGCCGCCGTGGCGCGGCAGGTGGCGCAGGCCCGCGCCGGTGCCGCCGAACGCAATGGCGGCGTGGGGTGTGATGGCTGCGGTCAAGCCGATCCGGGCCAGGCGGCGTAAAGGCGGGCAGGGCGCATGGGCAGCCTCTACAGCGACCATCTCACCTGGCTGCACCGCTGGCCCGCGGGTGCCAAACTGGGCTGCATGGCCGTGCTGGGCACGCTGCTGTTCGTGCTGTCGGCGCCCTGGGCGCTGGCGGCGGCGGGCCTGGGCTGCGCGCTGTTGTGGTGGAGCCTGGGGCCGGCCACGCGCGTGGCGCGGCGGCTCATCGTGGCGGCGCTGGTGGCAGCGGTGCTGGTGGCGGGTTTCCATTGGTGGATGGGCCGGCCCGATGTGGCGGCCGTGAGCGCGCTGCGCCTGGCCTGCGCCTCCACCCTGGGCGTGGCGCTGACCGTCAGCACGCGCCCCACCGACATGCTGCAAGTGCTGGACGCGCTGCTGCGCCCCTTGGCGCGCCTGGGGCTGCGGCCCGAGCGCGTGTCGCTCCAGCTGGCCCTGATGCTGCGCTTCACCGAACACTTCTTCGTGCAGTGGACCAAACTGGACGAAGCCCACCGCCTGCGCACCGGGCGCCCGGGCGGTCTGCGGCTGATTGCCCCGCTGGCGGTGCAGATGCTGCAGACTGCCCAGCGCGTGGCCGATGCCATCTACGCCCGCTTGGGCGGATGAGCGGTTTTTTCTCTTGTGGATTCTTTGAACTCAGGACGTTGCATGACCACCGCTGTTTCCCGCAGGGCCTCTCACTCCATGGCGCTGGTGGCGCTGTTTGCCGCCCTCATGGCGGTGATGGGGCTGATCCCCAAGATTGACCTGCCCATGGGCGTGCCCATCACGCTGCAGTCGCTGGGGGTGATGCTGGCGGGCTGCCTGCTGGGCGCGCGCCGGGGTCTGCAGGCCATGCTGCTGTTTCTGGCAGCGGTGGCGGCGGGGCTGCCGCTGCTGGCGGGCGGGCGCGGCGGGCTGGGCGTGTTCATGGTGCCGTCGGCGGGCTATCTGGTGGGCTACGCGCTGGCTGCGGGCGTGACCGGCGCGCTGATGCGCGTGCTGCCCCACGGCACGCCGCGGCGCACGGCGCTCAGTGCCTTCATCGCATCGCTGCTGGGTGGCCTGGTGTTTTTGCATGCCATGGGCATCGCGGGGCTGATGCTGCTGGCGCAGATGCCGCTGGACAAGGCCATCATGATCGACCTGGCCTTCGTGCCGGGCGATCTGGCCAAGTGCGTGCTGTGCGCCCTGGTGGTGCACACGGTGGCCAGGGCGCTGCCGGACTGGCCGTTTGGCGGGCGTGAGCGTTGAGTGAAGGTTTGAGTTTTTTGTCCGCCAGCGCAGCAAAGACGCTTCACGCCGGCTGATCTCAGTCACGCTTGCAGGCGTGAATTACGGCGCAGCCCCTCGGCGCAGCACCAACAGGTCAATGCTGGGCTGCACGCCCAGGCGCACCGCAAAGCCGGCCCACAGGCCCGCGCCAGCGCTGACAAACAGGCGCATGTCGTCCACTTCGTACAGACCGCGCACAAAGCCGTTGTTGGCGGGGGCGACCAGCCAGCGATCGATGCCGCGGATCAGCCCGCCGTGCGTGTGGCCGGAGATTTGCAAGTCCACGCCCTGCGCGGCGTTGTCGCGCGCCAGCCTGGGCTGGTGTGCCAGCAGCAGGTGAAAGTCGGCCTGCGCCGCGCGGGCCTGCCGCGCCACCGCGGGCACGTCGGGCGGCACGCCCTCGGGCACGCGCGGGTCGGTGTTGTTGTGCGAGGTGCGGCCATACACCGGATCGCCCACGCCGGACAGGGCCAGTCGCGCGCCGTTGATGTCGAGCACCTGCGTCTGGTTGGCCAGCAGGCCCAGGCCCAGGCGCCGGAACTCGGCCATCCATGCGTCGTAGCCACTGTAGTACTCGTGGTTGCCGGGGGCGGCCCATACGCCGTGCGGCGCCTGCAGTTGCGCCAGCGGCGCCGCAAAGGCCGCGCTGGTGCCCACGTTGCCGTCGATCAGGTCGCCGGGCAGCACGATCAGGTCGGGTCGGGCCGCGTGGGTGCGCTCCACCACGCTTTGAATGTAGGCCGTGTGGTTGATGGGGCTGGCATGCAGGTCTGCCAGCACGGCCACGCGCAAACCGTCAAGCGCCGCGGGCAGCTGCGGCAGGTGGATGACCTGCTCGCGCACGGCGGGCGGTGCCAGTCCCTGCGCCGTGCCGAAGCCCGCGGTGCACAGCGCCAGCGCCACGGCGGTGCTGGTCAGCTGGTGGCCGTGCAGCAGCCGCGCGCCAGACCGGCCCCCCAGCCGCTGCACCAGCCAGGCCAACAGCCTTGCCGTGTCGCGCACCAGGATGAAGCCCACGATCAGCACCAGCGCGCCCAGCAGCCAGCCGCCGGGCACCTGCAGATAGGCCAGCGTGGTGTAGTCCAGCGCGCCCGCCTGCAGCAGCTTGAGCAGCAGCGCCGGCGTGCAGCCCAGCACGGCGGTCAGGACGATGGCCAGCACGCGCGAGCGGCGCGACAGGCCGCGCACAGGCCACCAGAGCCAGACGGCCAGCAGCGGAATCACCAATGCAGCAAGAGACACCATGGAATGACGGGAAAGAGGGCAGGAATGGGCGAAACGCGCAGCGCCGGGCGCGGCGCCAGTGGGCCTGGCCGCTGGTGGCCGTGAGCGCGCGCAGGATAACGGCGCCCGCCATTGCCCT
Organism: Diaphorobacter sp.; assembly: GCF_050251835.1. Taxonomy (NCBI): domain Bacteria; kingdom Pseudomonadati; phylum Pseudomonadota; class Betaproteobacteria; order Burkholderiales; family Comamonadaceae; genus Diaphorobacter; species Diaphorobacter sp. The sequence continues at coordinate 23,586 of NZ_JBFWLZ010000006.1, forward strand.
GCAGCGCGTGGGGTACTGGCCGCTGCCGGTCGGCAGGGCGCGGGCTGGGATAATCGCCGCCCCTATGCCCCTGACGATCACCTTCCCCGAGCAACTTCCCGTCTCCGGCCGCCGTGCCGCCATCATGGAGGCCATGACCCGGCACCAGGTCATCATCGTCTGCGGCGAGACCGGCTCGGGCAAAACCACGCAGCTGCCCAAGATCGCGCTGGCCCTGGGGCGGGGCAAGTGCAACGCCCCCGAGGGCACGCGCGGGCGCCTGATCGGCCACACCCAGCCACGGCGCATTGCCGCCAGCAGCGTGGCCAAGCGCATCGCCGAAGAGCTGAACACCCCGCCGGGTGAGGTGGTGGGCTACAAGGTGCGCTTTGCCGACACGCTGCAAAAGAGCGCATCGGTCAAGTTGATGACCGACGGCATTTTGCTGGCCGAGACGCAGACCGACCCGCTGCTGCAGGCGTATGACACGTTGATCATCGACGAGGCCCACGAGCGCAGCCTGAACATCGACTTTCTGCTGGGCTACCTCAAGCAAATATTGCCCAGGCGCCCTGATTTGAAGGTGGTGGTGACTTCCGCCACCATCGACGCCGATCGGTTTGCCAAACACTTCGAGGGCAAAGACGGCCCGGCGCCGGTCATCATGGTGTCGGGGCGCACCTACCCGGTGGAGATGCGCTACAAGCCCTTCGAGGAAAAGAAGGACTTTGACCTCAACGACGCCATTGCCGATGGCGTGGACGAGTTGTGGGCCGGCGGCAAGGGCGGCGACATTCTGGTGTTTTTGCCCGGCGAGCGCGAAATCCGCGAGGCCGCCGACCACCTGCGCAAGCATTTGCAGCATTCGCCTACGTTGCGCTCCGCCGAGGTGCTGCCGCTGTTCTCGCGCCTGTCGCAGGCCGAGCAGGATCGGATTTTTGACGGCCACACCGGCCGGCGCATCGTGCTGGCCACCAACGTGGCCGAAACGTCCCTGACGGTTCCGGGCATCAGATACGTCATAGACGCAGGTACAGCGCGCGTGAAGCGCTATTCTTTCCGCAGCAAGGTGGAGCAGCTGCTGGTCGAGCCCATCAGCCAGGCCGCGGCCAACCAGCGCGCCGGGCGCTGCGGGCGCGTGGCCAACGGCATCTGCATACGCCTGTATGGCGAAGACGACTTCAACCAGCGCGACCGCTTTACCGACCCCGAAATCCTGCGCTCGTCCCTGGCGGGCGTCATCCTGCGCATGAAGTCGCTGGGGCTGGGCGACGTGGTCAACTTTCCGTTTCTCGAAGCGCCCTCGGGCCGCGCGATTGCCGACGGCTACCAGCTGCTGGCCGAACTGGGCGCCGTGGACGAGCGCGGCAACCTGCTGCCCATGGGCCGCGAGCTGGCCCGCCTGCCGCTGGACCCGCGCGTGGGCCGCATGATTTTGGAGGCACGCGGGCGCGGCGCCCTGGCCGAGGTGCTGGTCATCGCGTCGGCCCTGTCGGTGCAGGACGTGCGCGACCGGCCGCTGGAGGCGCAGCAGCAGGCCGACCAGCAGCACGCCAAGTTTGACGACGAGAAAAGCGAGTTCACCGGCTACCTGCGCCTGTGGAAGTGGCTGCAGGACGCGCGCGGCGGCAAGGTGGTGGCCAAGACGCGCAAGGAAATGGCGGCGCAAAGCGCACCCGTGGCCAAGCTGCGCAATGTGGCCTTTTTGCCCGTCAGCCAGCGCAGCAGCGGCGCGCAGGCAGCCGGCGCCGTGGACGCGCCCGAACGCATCGCTGCCTTCAATCCTGCCGACGCCGACGAGCCCACGCACAAGCTCAGCAACCGCCAGTGGGAGCAGCTGCTGCGCCAGAACTACATCAACATCCGCCGCGTGCGCGAGTGGCGCGACATTCACAGCCAGCTGCTGACCGTGGTGCGCGAGCACCAATGGCAGGTCAACACCGAGCCCGCGGGCTACGAGGCGGTGCACCTGTCCATGCTGTCGGGCCTGCTGGGCAACATCGGATACAAGGCCGAGGAGAGCGAGGCCTACCTGGGCGCGCACGGCATCAAGTTCCACCCGCATCCGGGCGCGCACCTGAGCAAGAAGCCCGGTCGCTGGATCGTGGCGGCCGAGCAGGTCGAGACTTCGCGCCTGTACGGTCGCGGCATTGCCGCCATCGAGCCGCAATGGCTGGAAGAGGTGGGCGGCCATCTTTTAAAGAAGCAGCTGCTGGAGCCGCACTGGTCCAAGAAACAGGCCGACGTGGTGGCGCTGGAGCGCGCCACGCTCTACGGCCTGGTGGTCTATGGCGGGCGCCGCGTGAGCTATGGCCGCGTGGACCCGCACGAGGCACGCAGCCTGTTCATCCGCCAGGCGCTGGTGGAGGGCGAGTGGGACACGCATTGGCCTTTTTTGTCCGCCAACCTCAAGCTGGTGCGCAAGGTGCAGGACCTGGAGCACAAGAGCCGCCGCCAGGACGTGCTGGTGGACGACGAGCTGATCTTTGCCTTTTATGACCAGCAGATTCCGCAGGATGTTTACAGCGGCGCCAGCTTTGACAAATGGTTTCGCACCGCCAGCAAGGGCAACGCCGGCCTGCTGCTGCTGACGCGCGACGAGCTGATGCGCCACGAGGCCGCGGGCATCACCACCGACAACTTCCCCAAGGTGGTCAAGCTGGGCGGCGTGGACTGCACGGCCGCCTACCTGCACAGCCCGGGCGACGCGCGCGACGGCATCACGGTGACGGTGCCGCTGTTCGTGCTCAACCAGGTCAGCGAAGAGCGCGCCGAGTGGCTGGTGCCCGGCATGCTCAAGGACAAGATACAGGCCCTGCTCAAGAGCCTGCCGCAGCGCCCGCGCAGCCGCTTCGTGCCGCTTCCGGAAAGTGCTGCGCGGCTGGCGGCGCTATTGACCGGGGAGGAGCGTTGGGCCCAGGGGAGCTTGATCGACGCGCTGCTCAAGCAGGTGCGCGACGAAACATCGCTGGATGTGAAGCGCGCGGACTTCAAGCTGGACATGCTCAGCCCGCACCTGTTCATGAATTTCCGCGTGACGGATGAGCACGGCCGCCAGCTGGGCCAGGGACGCAATCTGGGCGCGCTCAAGGCCGAGTGGGGCGCCAAGGCGCGCGGGGCGTTCCAGGCGCTGGCCTCGCTGAAGCTGGCTACCCGCGCTGAAGTGCCGGTCGATGCCGACCAAAAAGTGGCACAAACCCCTGTGAAGCAAGCGCGAACAGCTATCAAAAATGAAGCTGCAGCCCCGCCTGCATCCGCCGCCAAGCAGGACACCCGCAAGCCGGATACGCGCTACACGGACTGGAGCTTTGGCGAACTGCCCGAGCTGATGGAAATCACCAAGGGCAGCCAGGCGCTGATCGGCTTTCCGGCGCTCATCGACCAAGGCGACGCAGTGGGCATCGAGGTGTTCGACGAGCCCGAGGTGGCCGCGGCGCGCCACCGCGTCGGCCTGCGCCGGCTGTTTGCGCTGCAGGTCAAAGACGCGCTGAAGTACCTGGAAAAGAACATCCCCGATCTGCAAAAGATGGCCGTGGCCTACATGCCCCTGGGCACGCAGGAAGAGCTGCGCGCGCAGATCATCGACGTGGCCATTGACCGCGCCTTTTTGCAGGAGCCCCTGCCTACGACCGAGGCGCAGTTCAAACAGCGCGTGCAGGACGGACGCGGCCGCCTGACGCTGATTGCCAACGAAGTGGCGCGCATGGCAACTGCCATCCTGACCGAATACGCCGCTGCGGCGCGCAAGATAAAGGACACCAAAAATGCCGCCGAAGCCACGAAGGACGCCAGCGAGCAGCTACAAAAATTGATGCCAAAGCAGTTCATTGCAGCCGCACCGTGGGCGCAGTTGCAGCACTTTGCGCGTTATCTGAAGGCCATCACCACGCGTCTGGACAAATACCGCGCCGACCCGGCACGCGATGCCGCCCGACTGAAAGAGCTGCAACCGCTGGAGCAGCGCTACTGGCGCCTGGTGGCCGAGCGCAAGGGCCAGCAGGACGCGCGCATGCACGAATACCGCTGGATGCTGGAGGAGCTGCGCGTGAGCTTTTTTGCCCAGGAGCTGCGCACGCCTTACCCGGTCAGCACCAAGCGGCTGGACAAGCTGTGGTCGCAGCTGGTGTCTTGAGCCAAGGCTGGCGGCAGGCCGGTGTTTCGATGATTCGCAGGCCATCTTCAGACCAGTTGCAGGTGATCTTTAGACCGGTTGCCAGCGCTGCTTTGGCCACGCACGCACGGTTTGCCAGCGCAGCGCAGTGGCGCGGTGGTCGGCGCATGGCGGGTCAGTTCAGCGCAAGGCGGTTCAGCTCGGCGCACACATCGGCCATGCGCCCGGAGATCACCAGCCGGCAGGCTTTGTCTTCATGGCGGTTGACGATCACGCGCAGCGGGCGCGCTCGCGCCGTGGCCGGCGCTGGCCGCAGCGCGATGGCGGCACCGGCCCGGGGGCCATGCCAACCGGCGGCCGTGTGGCAGGGATGGACCGGGCTGGCCGTGCGCCGCGGGTCGTTGTCGGCCTGCGCGGTGCGCTGGGGCGCGGCGTCAGCGCGGACTGCCAGCGGGGCTGGGCATGTCGCGCGCGGGCGCATGGACATGGCGATGCTGCGCAGGGGCTGAAGGAACGAGGTGAAAACAGGAAGAGCAAATCCCATGTGAAAACTCCGGCATGCAGGGCATGAAGGTGGAACACAGGCAGGATTGCCAAGTAAGAAGGCGCGCATCCGCAGGGTTGGCACGCGCCACCCGCCGGGCGCAAGGCCCGTGGTGCTGCATGCCATACGCCCGCCACCTGCGGCGGCGCCAGGCGTTGGGCTACATCAGCATGGTGTTGCGGATCAGGCCGACGGCCAGGCCTTCTATCTCGAAGGGCTCGCCGGGTTCGACGCGGATCACGGGGTAGTCGGGGTTTTCGGGCAGCAGTTCGATGGCGCTGCCAGTGCGGCGCAGGCGCTTGACGGTGACATCGTCGCCCAGCCGGGCCACGATGATCTGGCCGCTGCGCGCCTCGCGCGTGGCCTGCACGGCCAGCAGGTCGCCGTCCATGATGCCGGCGTCGCGCATGGACATGCCGCGCACCTTGAGCAGGTAGTCGGGCTTGTGCGCAAACAGGCTGCCCTCCAGCGTGTAGGTCTGGTCCACGTGCTCCTGCGCCAGAATGGGCGAGCCTGCGGCAACGCGCCCGATCAGCGGCAGCGTGAGCTGCGACAGGCCGGGAATCGGCAGACTGAACTGGGTGCCGCGCGCGGCGTTGATGTTGCGCACGGCTTCGCTGCACAGCCGTATGCCGCGCGAGGTGCCGCTGACCAGCTCGATCACGCCCTTGCGTGCCAGGGCCTGCAGGTGTTCTTCGGCTGCGTTGGCGGATTTGAAGCCCAGTTCTGCCGCGATCTCGGCGCGCGTGGGGGGGGCGCCGGTGCGCGCAATGGCGGTCTGGATCAAGTCCAGAATCTGCTGCTGGCGGGCGGTGAGCTTGGGGCGGTCGAGCATGGTGCGATCCAGTGCGGTGGGTATGAACAACTGTTTTTTAATCCAGTATCTGTATTTTTGAACAGTTTTTGAAGAGGTGCAAGAGGTGGCGCAAAGAAAAATCGTGGTGCTGGGCACCGGGGGCACGATTGCGGGCAGTTCGCCCGTGCGCGGCGCCAACGTGGGCTACGTGGCGGGGCAGATCGGCGTGGATGAGTTGCTGGCCGCGGTGCCGGGGCTGGCGCAGGCGGCGGGCGGCACGCTGGTGGCCGAGCAGGTCGCGCAGTTCGATAGCAAGGACATGGACTTCGCCACCTGGGCGCGGCTGGCGCAGCGCTGCGCCGCACATCTGGCCGACCCGGCGGTGGCGGGCATCGTCATCACCCACGGCACCGACACGCTGGAGGAAACCGCCTGGCTGCTGCACACGCTGCTGGATGCGAGCCGGCCAGTGGTGTTGACCGGTGCCATGCGCCCCGCCACCGCGCTGTCGCCCGACGGGCCGCAAAACCTGCTGGACGCCGTGACCCTGGCGGCCGACAGCACCGCGCGCGGCGTGCTGGTGATGGTGGCTGGCGCGGTGCACGGCGCGCGTGATGTGCGCAAGGTGCACCCGCTGCGGCTTGACGCTTTTGACAGTGGCGACGCCGGGCCGCTGGGGTGGGTGGAGGCGGGGCAGGTGCGCTGGGCGCATGACCGGCCGCCCGGCGCCGCCTGGGCCGGGCAAGCCGCGCATGCGGCGCTGGTGCCCGTGCTGGGCAGACTGCCATGGCCTCGCGTGGAGATCGTCATGAGCCATGCTGGCAGCGACGGCGCGCTGGTGGACTGGCTGGTGGAAAAAGGGGTGCACGGCATCGTAGCGGCCGCCACGGGCAACGGATCGCTGCACCGTGCGCTGGAGGCTGCGCTGGCGCGCGCGGCGCATGCCGGCGTGCGGGTGCGCGTGGCCTCGCGCTGCCCGCAGGGGCGCATGCTGGAGCTGGCGGGCGCGCCCTGGCGGCACGCGGCCGGCCTGAGCCCGGTGAAGGCGCGGATCAGCCTGCTGCTGGAGCTGATGGCGGACAGCGCTGGCGCCAACAGGGTAAAAAGTGGCCTTGAGCCTTTTGAATAAAGCGCGTGAAGCTATTTAATCTATAGCAGATCAGGTGCGACCCTGACTGATTTGCGCCGCACGGCACGGGTTCAAGGCGCGGGGCGCACCAGCCGCACCGCCAGGCGTGTGTGGCGGCCCATGTCGCCGCGGGCCTGGCCGCTGGTCATGTCCACAGCCCAGCCCTGTTGGGGGTACAAGGTGTTTTCGCCCGAGCCGCCGCGCGTCACGTTGTCGTAGGCGTAGGGATTGACGGCGTGGACGTTGATGCTGGCCGTGCCCGTCCAGTGCCATTCGGGTGGCGAGGACGGAAACAGCCGCGCATCCACCGCCGGTGCAGGCGTGCTGCGGTTGAGCAGGCGGCGCAGCTCGTTTACGCGCGGCAGGCGCCAGCGCACGTCCTCGGCCTTCCAGCGTTTGCGGGCCAGGGCCTGCGCTTCGTTGTAGCTCAGCAAGTCGGGGGCGCCGATGCAGTCGCTGCCGTTCCAGCGCATGCCCTCCACGCAGCGCGGCCAGGCCAGGCGGGCGCGAATGTCCAGCACCAGCGTTCCGTCGGCCGACAGGGTCAGCGCGGGCTGGGCGGGCGTGGATGCCGGTGCAGATGGCGGTGCGGTGGGCTCGTCATCGTCATCGTCATCGTCACCCACTTGCGCGCACGCGATGACGGGTATGGCAAGTGCGGCGGCGCACAGGGCCAGCGCGACTGCCGGGCGGCGGCGGGCCGGCGATAAGGTCAGGGCCGGGGACGAGGGCTGTTGCGAACGCATGACGGTATGTTCTGGTCAAAAAAGGCTTGCAGCAAGAGGTTTTGTCATGGGATTGTCAGCGCACTGGCTGCGTGCAAAGGCGCGATCAGCACGGGCATGCGGGCCTTGATGGCGCCGCCAGCGTGGCGCGGCGACTGTGTGGACAATCGGTTCATGGTCATGACTGTCTTTTTTCATCCGTTCGCCCCGCCTTGGCGGGCTGGCGCCTGGGGTATCTGGTGCGCTGCACCGCAGCGGGGCGCACGATGAGCGCCGGCCCCGCACACACACCCAAGCTCACGCCCGCCGCTGCCACCGACATGGACGGCCTGCCGCAGCCCGCGCGCCGGCAGGCCATGCTGGTCATCGTTTTGGGGCTGACGCTGGCCGTGCTCGACAGCAGCCTGGTCAACCTGGCCCTGCCCGACATTGCCCGCCAGCTGCAGTCGGGCGCGGCGCAGACGCTGTGGGTGGTCAACGCCTACCAGCTGGCCGTTTTGGTGGTGCTGCTGCCGCTGTCCGCGCTGGGTGAGCGCGTGGGCTATCGGCGGGTGTATCTGATGGGCATTGCGCTGTTTGCCGTGGCGTCGCTGGGGGCGATGTGGGCGTCCAGCATGCCGGCGCTGATTGTCGCGCGGGCGCTGCAGGGGCTGGGCGCGGCGGGCGTCATGTCGGTCAACGCGGCCCTGGTGCGGCTGATTTACCCGCGCGCGCAGCTGGGCCAGGGCATGGCCGTCAACTCGCTGGTGGTGGCCACCGCTTCCATGACCGGGCCGACGGTGGCCGCGGCTATTTTGTCGGTCGCCTCGTGGCCCTGGCTGTTTGCCATGAATCTTCCGCTGGGCCTGGGCGTGTGGTGGCTGGGGCGGCGCGCGCTGCCGGCCAACCCGCCTTCGCCACACCAGGCGCCGCGCTTTGCCGCGCTGGATGTACTGCTCAACGCCGCCATGTTCACGCTGCTGTTTCTGGGCGGCTCGCAGCTGGGCGCGCGCGGCGGGGCACAGGCTGGCGGCGCGGCTTCGGGCTGGCTGCTGCTGGCCGCGGGTGTGGCGGTAGGCGCTGTGTTTTTGCGGCGCCAGTGGGGGCTGGCAATGCCGCTGTTTCCGGTGGACTTGCTGCGCATACCGGTGTTTGCGCTGTCGATGGGCTCGTCGGTGGGGGCTTTTTGCGCGCAGATGCTGGGTTTTCTGGCGCTGCCGTTTCTGCTGCTGGAGGCGCAGGGCCGCAGCCACCTGGAGGCAGGCCTGCTGATCACCGCCTGGCCGCTGGCCACGGCGGTGGTGGCGCCGCTGGCGGGGCGCCTGATTGGCCGCTACCCCGACGGCCTGCTGGGCGGCATCGGCATGGCCGTGTTTGCGGCCGGACTGCTGTCGCTGGGCCTGCTGCCGGCGCAGCCTGCCGACTGGAACGTGGTCTGGCGCATGGCGCTGTGCGGCGCGGGGTTTGCGCTGTTTCAGTCGCCCAACAACCACACCATCGTCACCTCGGCCCCGCTGCACCGCAGCGGCGCGGCCAGCGGCATGCTGGGCACGGCCCGGCTGACGGGCCAGACCCTGGGCGCGGTGCTGCTGGCGGCCATCTTTGTGCTGCGGCCGGGGCACGATGGCAGTGCCGAGTCGCTGGCGCTGCTGGTGTCGGCGGCCTGTGCGGTGGCGGCGGGGGTGTGCAGTTCGCTGAGGGTCAAGACATGACGGATACCGCAAAGGCAGGCACCGCCTGCGCCCTGGTATGGCTGCGGCGCGACCTGCGCTGGGACGACCACGCCGCCCTGTACCACGCGCTGCGCCGCTACCCGCGCGTGCACTGCGTGTTTATCTTTGACACCGACATCCTGGGCGCCCTGCACAGCCGCCAGGATAGGCGCGTGGAGTTCATCCACGCCAGCGTGCAGGCACTGGACCAGGAGCTGCGCGCGCTGGCGCAGCGCAGCGGCGCACCCGGCGGCGGGCTGATCGTGCGCCACGGCCCGGCGGCGCAGTGCATCGTGCAGCTGGCGCAAAGCCTGGGTGTGCAGGAGGTGCTGGCCAACCGCGACTACGAGCCAGGCGCCATCGCCCGCGACCGGCAGGTGGCCCAGGCGCTGCAGGCCGCTGGCATCGCCTTCAGCGACTACAAAGACCAGGTGCTGCTGGAACAAAACGAGGTGCTGACCCAGCAGGGCCAGCCCTACAGCGTGTTCACCCCCTACAAGCGCGCCTGGCTGCAAAAGCTGGATGCCTTTCAGCTCAAGCCCTATCCGGTGGAGCGTTATGCACGCCACCTGGCGCCGCCCCCGGCGGGCGAGGCATTGCCCACGCTGCAGGTTCTGGGGTTTGAAGCCACCAACTTGCGGCAAATGGCGTTGCCCACCGGCATGCAGGGCGCGCAGCAACTACTGCAAGACTTTGTGCCGCGCATGGCGGCGTACAAGGATGCGCGCGACTACCCGGGCCGCAGGGGCGTGTCCTACCTGTCGGTGCACCTGCGCTTTGGCACGGTGTCGATCCGCCAGCTGGCCGCCCTGGCCGCGGCGCAGGCCGCGCAGGGCTGCGAGGGCGCGCAGACCTGGCTGTCCGAGCTGGCCTGGCGCGACTTCTACTTCATGATTTTGTGGCACCACCCGCAGGTGGTCACGCAGTCTTTCCGCCCCGAATACGACCGCGTGCAGTGGGACGACGCGCCCGAGCTGTGGCGGGCCTGGTGCGAGGCCCGCACCGGCTACCCGCTGGTCGATGCCGCCATGCGCCAGCTGCTGCAGACCGGCTACATGCACAACCGCCTGCGCATGGTGGTGGCCAGCTTTCTGACCAAGGACCTGGGCATCGACTGGCGTCGGGGCGAGCGCTTTTTTGCCCAGCACCTCAACGACTACGACCTGGCCGCCAACAACGGCGGCTGGCAGTGGGCGGCATCCACGGGCTGTGATGCGCAGCCGTGGTTTCGCATCTTCAACCCGGTGACGCAGTCGCAGCGCTTCGACCCTGATGGCAAGTTCATCCGCCGCTATGTGCCCGAGCTGGCACGCGTGCCCGACAAGCACATCCACTTTCCCGCTGCGATGACGCCGATCGAGCTGCAGGCCTGCGGTCTGCGCCTGGGGCAGGACTATCCGCTGCCCGTGGTCGATCACGCCAGCGCGCGCGAGCGCACCTTGATGCGCTTTCACTTTTTGAGTGCCAAGGCAGGCGCGTAGGCCGCGCCGGTGGTAGCCTTTGGATGGTAGTGTTTTAAGGCTGTAGCGCTTGTGTGGAAAGCGCTGGCAGCTATTAAGTCAATAGCATTTGCGCCGCAACCTGCCCGGCCAGCGTGCGCACGGTCAGCGGGGCGCAGCCCTCGGCGTGGTTGCTGATGGTGACATACGCGTTCTGCCCGCGCCCGCACACCCCAGCCAGCGTGCGCGCCAGCAGCGCGTGGTTGTCCGGGTCGGGGTGGTGGATGCGGTCGTAGGGGGCGTACAGCCGCTGCGCATCCTCGTAGCCGTGCGGGCCATGCACCGGGTGCAGGTTCCAGCGGCACACCAGCGGGCCGGGCCACAGCCGGCGCAGCAGCGGCAGTTGCTCGGCCAGCGGCGGCATGCGCGCATGCAGGCCCAGGCAGTAGGTGGCGCCGCTGCTGCGCAGCACGTCGGCAAAGTGCGGCAGGTGCTCGGGGGCCAGCCATTCGGGGTCGCGCACCTCCACGGCCAGCACGGCGTCGGGCGCGGTGGGCTGCAGCGCGGGCTGGGCCTGCAGCATGGCGCGCAGCCGCTCCAGCACCTCGGGCAGACGGTCCAGCATCGTCCAGGGCAGGGGGCTGAGCTGGAACACCAGCACGCCGGTCAGGGCGCCCAGGCCTTCGAGCGCCGGCGCCACAAACTCCTGCGCCGCGAGCTGCGGGCTCAGAAAGGCCGAGTTGGGCTCGCGGCCCCGGCCGTCCTCGCTGCGCACCAGCGCGTCGGTGACCAGACTGGGCGCCTTGACCACGAAGCGGAAGTCCGCCGGCACCTGCGCCGCGTAGCGCGCATAGTCGCTGGCCGTGAGCGGGCGGTAAAAACTGCGGTCGATGCTCACGGTGCGCAGCAGCGGGTGCTGGGCATAGACCGGCAGGCCCTGCTTGGCCAGCAGTTGCTCGGAATGCGCGCCTTCCCACACAAGGCCCTGCCAGCCGGGGTAGCTCCAGGACGAGGTGCCCAGGCGCAGTGTGGGTGGCAGCCGGGCGGCGAGGGCACGCAGGTCGTCGCCCCAGGCGGCAGGATGGACGCCAGCGCGGCGCGGTGGAACCTTGTCGGGAGGTGGCGCGGGCGGCGGCGAGGGCAGCGCGCCGAACAGGTCTTCCTGCATGGACTACAGGCCCTCGAACAGGCCGCCCTCGTTGAGCAGATCCCAGGCGATCTGCGGGCGGTGCTCCATGCTTTTCTTGATGGCGGCGGGGATGGCCTGGCGCGTCTTGCGGCACAGGCCCGGCTGCTCCTGGACCAGCACGGTGATGCCGCGCAGGCTGCGTACCTCGTGGGGGCTGGCGGCGATGGTCAGGCGCACGCCGAGCTGCTCGAACAGGCGCTGCTCCATGTGTCGCAGGTCGGCCAGGCTGGTGAGGTTTTCCAGGCGCTGCACCAGGCGTTTTTCTTCTTCGCGCGTAAGAAGCAGGATGCGCGTGTCACCGCCAGGCGTGCGCAGCAGCGCATCGCGCTCGCACACGCAGGCGCCGGGCGGGCATTCGGTGCGGATGGGGAAGGGCAGGGCGGACATCGGCAGTTGCAATTTTAGGGAGCAGGCCCTGTGGCAAACTCCCGCGCTTCGTGTTTTGACCCGTCACAGAAGGCACATGCAGCAGATCGTTCGGCAGTTGGCCGCAGAAATCAAGATCACCGAATCCCAGGTCCGCGCAGCGGTGGAGCTGCTCGATGGCGGCGCCACCGTGCCCTTCATCGCGCGCTACCGCAAGGAGGTGACCGGCGGGCTGGACGACGTGCAGCTGCGCGAGCTGGAAGCGCGCCTGTCCTACCTGCGCGAGCTGGAAGACCGCCGCGTGGCCGTGCTGAAAAGCATCGACGAGCAGGGCAAGCTCACGGATCAGCTCCGCGCTGCGATTGCCGCCGCGCCGACCAAGCAAGAGCTGGAAGACATCTACCTGCCCTTCAAGCAAAAGCGCCGCACCAAGGGCCAGATTGCCAAGGAGTTTGGCATCGAGCCGCTGGCCGACAAGCTGCTGGCCGACCCCACGCTGGACCCGCACGAGCAGGCCCAGGCCTTCTGCCAGCCCGCCACCCTGCTGGACGACGGCAAGCCGGGGCCCGATTTTTCGACCACCTTCGCCGTGCTCGACGGCGTGCGCGACATCCTGTCCGAGCGCTGGGCCGAGGACGCCGTGCTGGTGCAGTCGCTGCGCGAATGGCTGTGGGCCGAGGGGCTGCTGCGCTCCAAGAAGGTGGACGGCAAGAACGAGAACGACCCTGAGGTGGCCAAGTTCCGCGACTACTTTGACTACGACGAACCCATCGGCCGCGTGCCCTCGCACCGCGCGCTGGCGGTGTTCCGCGGCCGCGCGCTGGAGATTCTGGAAGCCAAGCTGGCGCTGCCAGAGCCGCAGGCGAATTCCACGTTCAAGCCGGAGCCGGGCCAGCCCAGCATCGCCGAGGGCAAGATCGCCCTGCACCTGGGCTGGAGTCACCAGGGCCGCAAGAGCGACGACTTGCTGCGCAAGTGCGTGGCCTGGACCTGGCGCGTGAAGCTCAGCCTGTCCACCGAGCGCGACCTGTTCTCGCGCCTGCGCGAAGAGGCTGAGAAAGTGGCCATCAAGGTGTTTGCCGACAACCTGCGCGATCTGCTGCTGGCTGCGCCCGCCGGCCCGCGCGCCGTGATGGGGCTGGACCCGGGCATCCGCACCGGCGTGAAGGTGGCCGTGGTGGACCGCACAGGCAAGCTGGTGGAGACCGCCACCGTCTATCCGCACGAGCCGCGCCGCGACTGGGACGGCAGCCTGGCCACGCTGGGCCGCCTGTGCATGAAGCATGGCGTGCAGCTCATCGCCATTGGCAACGGCACCGCCAGCCGCGAGACCGACAAGCTGGCGGCCGAGCTGATCAAATTAATGCAAAAACAGGCGGTAGATCAGGCAGGACAAGCGCTGCCAGCTATTGAAAAGATAGTGGTGAGCGAAGCTGGCGCCTCGGTGTATTCCGCCAGCGAGTACGCCAGCCAGGAGATGCCCGACGTGGACGTGAGCCTGCGCGGCGCTGCCAGCATTGCCCGGCGCCTGCAAGACCCGCTGGCCGAGCTGGTGAAGATCGAGCCCAAGAGCATCGGCGTGGGCCAGTACCAGCACGACGTGAACCAGAGCGAGCTGGCGCGCACGCTGGACGCCGTGGTCGAGGACTGCGTGAACTCCGTGGGCGTGGATCTGAACACCGCCAGCGCGCCGCTGCTGGCGCGCGTGTCCGGCCTGTCGGGCAGCGTGGCCAAGGCTGTGGTGCGCTGGCGCGAGCAGCACGGCGCCTTCAAAAACCGCAAGCAGCTCATGGAAGTCAGCGGCCTGGGGCCCAAAACCTTCGAGCAGGCGGCGGGCTTTTTGCGCATCCGCGATGGCGACAACCCGCTGGACATGACCGGCGTGCACCCCGAGACCTACCCCGTGGTCGAGCAGATCATGCAAAAGACCGGCAAGCCCGTGGCCGAGCTGATGGGCCGCGCCGAGATGCTCAAGACCCTCAAGCCCGAGCTGTTTGCCAACGACAAGTTTGGCGTGATCACCGTGCGCGACATCCTGGGCGAGCTGGAAAAGCCCGGCCGCGATCCGCGCCCCGACTTCAAGGTGGCGCGCTTCAACGAAGGCGTGGAAGACATCAAGGACCTGAAGGAAGGCATGGTGCTGGAGGGCACCGTGAGCAACGTGGCCCAGTTTGGCGCGTTTGTCGATCTGGGCGTGCACCAGGACGGACTGGTGCACGTGAGCCAGCTGGCGCACAAGTTTGTCAACGACGCGCGCGAGGTGGTCAAGACCGGCGACATCGTCAAGGTCAAGGTGCTGGAGGTGGACGTGGCGCGCGGGCGCATCAGCCTGACCATGAAGCTGGACGCCGCGCCCGCCCGCAGGGACGGCCCGCGCGACAACCGCTTTGAAGGCGCGGGCCGTGCTGAACGGGGCTACGCCCAGCCGCAACGCCGCGCAGCGGAGCCCGCGCCGCAGTCGGCCATGGCCTCGGCCTTCGCCAAGCTGCAGGGCAAGCGCTGAGAGGCTGGCGGCCTGTGTAAACAACGGTAAGCGTTGCACGGATAATCCGGCAACCTTTCTGACTGAGGGCCTTTTGCGGGCGATCCCAACCATGGAGCTGAATGCACTGCTGGAGCAGCCCATCACACTGCCCAGCCTGCCACGCACGGTGGCGCTGCTGATGAATGAGCTGGGCAGTGCCGAGCCCGACCTGCGCCGCCTGAACCTGCTTTTCGGCGCCGACCCGGCGCTGGCGGCACGTTTGCTGCAGGAGGCCAATTCCGGGCATTTCGGCGCCCAGCGCCAGGTCTGCGGCATTGCCGAGGCGCTGGTGTTGCTGGGCATGGCCCAGTTGCGCACGCTGGTGACCACGGCGCCGCTGGGCACCACGTCGCGGTCGGTGCCGGGCATCCAGCTGCAGCAGTTCTGGCGCTACAGCCTCAATACAGCCAAGCTGGCCCGCGCGCTGGCGGGGCTGGTGCATCAAAGCCAGATTGCCGCCTACACGGCCGGACTGCTGCACGGCGTGGGAGAACTGGCGCTGCACATGGTGGACCCCGAGCGCATGCAGACGGTCAACAACCTGATGGCGCCGCTGGACATACGCCGCGCCCTGCTGGAGCAGCATTTGTTTGGCTATTGCTATGGCCAGGTCAGCGCGGGCATGGCGGTGCGCTGGCGGCTGCCCGAGGCACTGGTGGATGCGCTGCGCCACCACCATGCGCCGTTTGACAACGACGTGTACGAACCCCTGGCCGGCGTGCTGCATCTGGCTGCCTGGCGCGCCCGCGCCCGCGAGGCGGGGCTGGGTGAGCGCGAACTGGCCGTGACCTTCCCGGGCGAGGTGGGCGTGGTGCTGGGCCTGGACATCGACACCGTGCTGCAGCAAGACCCCATCGACTGGAAGGCGTGCCCCGAGGCGGATGATTACGTGTGACGGCCGGGCACGCGATAACGCCCCCCGGCCGCCATGTCCGCGCAGGCGGGCGCCCCGCGGCCGCCACCGCTACAGGGACTGCGTCAGCATCTGCCGGTAGTCCTCGGGTGTGGCCGGGCGTGGGTTGGTGGCGTGGCAATGGTCGGCCAGCGCGCCGCGGATCACGTCGTCGAACATGCTTTCGGTCACGCCCAGGGCGGCCAGGCCGGTAGGCAGGCCCAGGCGGGCGTTCATGTCGCGGATGGCGTCGGAGATGTCGCCCGCAAACGCCAGGCCCATGGCGTGGGCCATGCGCTCCAGGCGGCGCTCTTTCTGGATGGAGTCGGCCTGCGCGTTGAAGCGCACCACCGCGGGCAAGAACATGGCATTGAGCGTGCCGTGGTGCAGGCGCGGGTTGATGCCGCCCAGGCTGTGGCTGAGCGAATGCACGCAGCCCAGGCCCTTCTGGAATGCCAGGGCGCCCTGCATGCTGGCGCTCATCATCTGCAGGCGTGCCTCGCGGTCGCTGCCGTCCCGGGTGGCGGCTTCGATGTAGGCCCAGCCGCGCTGCAGGCCGTCCAGCGCAATGCCGTCGGCCGGCGGGTTGAAGGCGGCGGACATGAAGGTCTCCATGCAATGCGCAATCGCATCCATGCCGGTGGCGGCCGTCAGCTGCGGCGGCAGGCTCAGCGTCAGGCCGGGGTCGCAGATGGCGGCCCTGGGCACCAGGTGCCAACTGTGAAAGCCCAGCTTGCGGCCGTCGTCCACGATCACGATGGCGCCGCGCGCCACCTCGCTGCCCGTGCCGCTGGTGGTGGGCACGGCGATCAGTGGCGCGGCCGCGGCGGTGATGCGCGGCGAGCCGCCCTCGATGGTGGCGTAGTGCGTCAGCGGGCCGTCGTGCGTGGCGGCAATGGCAATGCCCTTGGCGCAATCGATGGCGCTGCCGCCGCCCACGGCAATCAGGCCGTCGCAGCCCTGGGCCTGGTAGAGGGCGACGGCGGCGCGCACGGCGGCCTCGGTGGGGTTGGCGGGCGTCTGGTCGAACACGGCCAGCGGCATGCCGGGCACGGCGTCCAGCGCCTGCTGCAGCACGCCGGCGGCCTTCACGCCGGGGTCCGTCACCACCAGGGGGCGGGTGATTCCGATGCGCTGGCATTCCTGCGGCAGCAGGCGCACGGCGCCAAATTCAAACTGGATCTGGGTGACGTAGTTGATAAAAGCCATGGTGTGCGAGACGGTTACGATCAGGCACAACACTACAACCAGGAGACCCGCATGACCATGAAGCAAACCCTCATCGTATTGGCGGCAGTGGCAGCTACGCTCGCAACCACCGGCGCGCACGCCGAATGTCTGAGCGACGCGCAGGTGGCGGCGTTGGCCGCGCACTACGAGGCCAAGACGCCCGCACCCAACTTCCCAGCGCTGTCGGATGTGGACGGTGCCTGCACGCGGGCCAAGCTCAATAGCTTGCTGGCGCAGCGTCTGGGCAAGGTGGTGGGCTACAAGGCTGGCCTGACCAACCCTGCGGTGCAAAAGCGCTTCAACACCGACAAGCCCGTGTGGGGCAAGCTGTACGAGGGCATGGTTCAGCCCAGTGGCTACACCACGCCCACTGCCTTTGGTGCCCGGCCCTTGTTCGAGGCCGACATGCTGGTGCGCGTGAAGGATGCAGCCATCCATCAGGCCCGCACGCCTTATGAGGTGCTGCAGCATATCGATCAGGTCATCCCTTTCATCGAGCTGCCCGACCTCATGGTGCAGGCGCCGCCGCAACTCAATGGCCCGGGCGTGGGTGCCATCAACGTGGGCGCGCGCCTGGGTGTGGCGGGCCAGCCGATTGCGGTGCCGGCGACGCGCGGCGAGCGTTACGCGCTGCTGGACGCGCTGGAGCGCATGACCGTGGAGCTTGCCGACGCTTCCGGCGCGCTGCTGGCCAGTGGCAAGGGCAGCGATATCCTTGGCCAGCCGCTCAACGCCGTGGTCTGGCTGGCCCAGGCGCTGCAGCAAGAGGGCATCACCTTGCAGCCTGGCGACCTGGTCAGCCTGGGGTCGTTCTCGCCGCTGCTGCCCCCCCGCCCCGGCCTGAGCGTCACCGCCACCTATTGGGGCCTGCCCGGCGCGCAGCCGGTGCAGGTGCACTTCAAGTAACCCTAGAAACGGCAGTTGACCGCTTGCCACCTTCAGGAAAGCTGCATGCACATTGACTTCTTCTGCTTCGTTAAGGTCCACCTGTGTGGTGACCGCGCTACGCACTCGCCAGCACCGCGCTCGCCGCGCCATGCGGCGTTGCTTCTCCTTGCGGGCATTAGCCCGCTGCGTCGTCGCGCCTTGCCTGACACGCCGATCACGGCACTGGCAAGCGCGTCCAACTGCCGTTTCTAGGGTAAAGGACTGCTCTTTTGACGACGACCGGCACTGCTTTTCATGAATCATCCCCCCACCACGCGCGGCTGACCCCGCAGATGCGCGGCGTCATCGACGCCATGGCGCGCGCCGGTCGCCCGCCCCTGCACACGTTGACCCCCGCCCAGGCCCGCGCCGCCTACGAGGTGGGCGCGGGCGTGCTGGAGGTGCCCAAGGCCGCTTTGCCCCGGGTGGAAGACCTGCATATCCCCGCGTGCGACGGCACGCCGCTGCCCGCGCGGCTGTACGCGCCCACGGCCGCTGCCACGGGCGCGGCCCTGCCGCTGCTGCTGTACCTGCACGGCGGCGGCTTCACCATCGGCAGCGTGAACACGCACGACGTTCTGTGCCGCGAGCTGGCCAGGCTGGGCGGCTGCATGGTGGTGTCGCTGGACTACCGGCTGGCGCCTGAGCACCCGTTCCCCACTGCCAGCAACGACGCCTGGGACGCGCTGGCCTGGCTGGCGCAGCACGCGGCCACGCTGGGCGCAGACCCCGCGCGTCTGGCCGTGGGCGGCGACAGCGCGGGCGGCACGCTGGCGGCGGTGTGCGCCATTCAGGCGCGCGACGCGGGCCTGCCCCTGGCGCTGCAACTGCTGATCTACCCCGGCACCACGGCGCACCAGGACACGCCGTCGCACACCGAGTTTGCGCACGGCCTGGTGCTGGAGCGTGCGGCCATCGGCTGGTTTTTTGACCAATACATCCCCAGCCGCGCCGAGCGCGAGGACTGGCGCTTCGCCCCGCTGCTGGCGCCCGACGTGGACGGCGTGGCGCCTGCCTGGATCGGCCTGGCCGAATACGACCCGCTGGTGGACGAGGGCCTGGAATACGCCGACAAGCTGCGCGCCGCGGGCGTTGCCGTGGATCTGGAGATCTACCGCGGCGTCACGCACGAATTCATCAAGATGGGCCGCGCCATCCCAGAAGCGCGCCAGGCCCATGCCGACGCGGCTGCCGCGTTGCGCAGCGCCTTCCGGTCCGACTGACCCATCAAACACATACAGGCCATGCAACGCTCTGACTTTCGCTGCTTTCACCGCCTGCGCGTGCGCTGGTCGGAGGTGGACATCCAGAAGATCGTCTTCAACGCCCATTACCTCACCTACGCCGATTGCGCCATGACCGAATACTGGCGTGCGCTGGCCTTTCCCTACGAAGCAGGCATGCAAGCGCTGGGCGGCGAGGTGTATCTGAAGAAAGCCAGCATCGAATACCACGCATCGGCCCGGCTGGACGACCTGCTGGACGTGGGCATGCGCTGCGCGCGCGTGGGCACCACGTCGCTGGTGTTTCAGGCCGCCATGTTCGCGGGCGAGCGGCTGCTGGTCACGGTGGAATTGGTTTATGTGTTTGCCGACCCCGCCACGCAGACCAAGCGCGCCGTGCCGCCCGCGCTGCGCGCCATGATCGAGCACTTCGAGGCGGGCGGCGAGATGGTGGAGCTGCATGTGGGCAGCTGGGCTACCCTGGGCCGAGACGCCACGGCCCTGCGCATGGCAGTGTTTGTGCAAGAGCAGGGCATAGACCCCGCGCTCGAACTGGACGCGCACGACGCCGCGGCCGTGCATGCCGTCGCCTACAACCGCCTGGGCCAGCCCGTGGCCACCGCCCGCCTGCTGTACGAGGCCCCGGGCGACGCCCGCATCGGTCGCATGGCCGTGCACCGCGTGCTGCGCGGCCAGCGCTGGGGTCGCCTGGTGCTGGATGCGATGGTGCAAGCGGCGCGCGAGCGCGGCGATGCGCAGGTCACGCTGCACGCCCAGCGCAGCGCCGAGCCGTTTTACCGCCACGCCGGCTTCGAGGCCGTGGGTGAGCCGTTTGACGAGGTGGGCATACCGCACATCACCATGCGGTGCAGCCTGCGGGGCGGATGACTGCCAGGGTCGATTGCTTCGCTATTGATAGCTGCCAGCGCTTTATTTATAAGCGCTAGAGGCTGTTTTGCCTTAGATATCTTCCAGGAGCGCGTAGGGCAGCGGCAGCAGTGTGATGGGCACGCCATCCGCCGCGCCCACCTGCAGGGCACCACTGGCGGCTGCAATTTGCAGCGACACCAGCGCATCCATGCCGCCACCGGGCGCGTCAGCAGCCTGCACTACGGTGCCCACGGGCTGCTCGGCGTCGCCGTTGGCAAACACCTCGGCGCCCACGGTGACGGGTTCGGTTGCGTGCGCCAAATAAGTGCGGCGCTTGAGCGTGCCGCGGAACTGGCTGCGCGCCACCACCTCCTGCCCGGGGTAGCAGCCCTTTTTGAAGTTGACGCCGCCCACCGATTCGTAATTCAGCATCTGCGGCACATAGGCATCGGCCACGGGCGCGGTGACGGTGGCAATGCCGCTGCGCACTTCAGTCCACAGCCACAGCGCTTCGGATACAGGCTCGCCCGCGGGGGCGCTGCTGCCGGCAGGCGCCAGCCACAGCGCGCGCGGCTGGCCGTCTGCGGGGTACAACTGCACCACGCTGGCGTCGCCCACGTCGGCCTTGGCCCACGGCTCGGCCGCAGGGATGGCAGAGGGCATGGCTGCACGGGCCGCGTCGCCCAGCAAGCCATACAGCGCAAAGTCGGCGGTGGCATCGGTCAGCCTGGCCTTGGCGCGCAGCACGAACATCGACAGGCGCTTGAGCGTGGGCGCCAGCAGGTCGCGCGGGCACACCAGCAGCACCTCAGTGCTGCTGCGCTTGAAGGCGATGAAGCTGGCCAGCATGCGCCCCTTGACCGACAAAAAAGCGGCCAGGCGGGCGTGGTGCAGATCCAGCAGCGCGAAGTCCTGCGTCAGCTGGCCGTGCAGAAATTTGGCGGCGTCTTCTCCGGCCACGCGGATCACGCCCAGGTGAGACAAGGGGGTTGCGCCGCCCGCGGGCGCGGGCAGGGGAACGGGCTTGGTGTCTGTCATGGCTGAATTATGATGCCCGGCTTCTTTCTTAAAGGCTGCAGGGTTGTGCGTCGTTTGCTCGCGTGGGTGTTGCTGATCGTGATCGTGGCGGGCGCTGCGGCGGCCTGGTGGCTGCAGGCGCCCATGCCGGTGCGCGCCGGCTTGCCGGCCGATCAGCCGCTGGAGCTGGAGATCGAGCACGGCACCACGCCGCGCGGTGTGGCCCGCGCGGTGGTGCAGGCAGGCATGGACACCGATGTCCGGCTGCTGTTTCTGTGGTTTCGCCTGTCGGGACAGAGCCGCGAGATCAAGGCCGGCAACTACGAAATTCCCCAAGGCACCAGCCCTTATGCGCTGCTGCAGAAGCTGGCGCGCGGCGAGGAGGCGCTGCGCGCCGTGACGCTGGTGGAGGGCTGGACCTTTCGCCAGGTGCGCCAGGCGCTGGCACGCGCCGAGCAGCTCAAGCCCGACACCCAGGGCCTGAGCGATGCGGACATCATGGCCCGCCTGGATCGGGCGGGCGTGGCCGCCGAGGGGCGGTTTTTCCCCGACACCTACACCTACGCCAAGGGCAGCAGCGACCTGGCCGTGCTGCGCCGCGCGCTGCACGCCATGGACCGGCGCCTGGAGGCAGCCTGGGCGCAGCGCGCGCCCGACACGCCGCTCAAGTCGGCCGACCAGGCGCTGATCCTGGCCAGCATCGTCGAAAAGGAAACCGGCCGCGCCCAAGACCGCGCCGAGATTGCCGGTGTGTTCACCAACCGCCTGCGCACGGGCATGCTGCTGCAGACCGACCCCACGGTGATCTATGGCCTGGGCGACAAATTTGACGGCAACCTGCGCCGGCGCGACCTGACCACCGACACGCCGTACAACACCTACACCCGCGCCGGCCTGCCGCCCACGCCTATCGCCATGCCCGGCAAGGCGGCGCTGCTGGCCGCCGTGCAGCCCGCCGCAACCCGCGCGCTGTATTTTGTGGCGCGAGGCGATGGCACCAGCCACTTCAGCGCCACGCTGGATGAGCACAACCGCGCCGTGAACCGGTACCAACGTGGGCAGAAATAGAGCAATGACGCAGGGTCTTTTCATCACCTTCGAGGGCATCGACGGCGCGGGCAAGTCCACGCACATCGGCACCTTGGCCCAGGCCCTGTGCGCTGCGGGGCACACCGTCACCCTCACGCGCGAGCCCGGCGGCACGCCGCTGGCCGAGAAGCTGCGCGACATGCTGCTGCACGACAGCATGGACGCGCTGACCGAAACGCTGCTGGTGTTTGCCGCGCGGCGAGACCATCTGCGCTGCGTGATCGAGCCGGCGCTGGCGCGCGGCGAAGTGGTTTTGTGCGACCGCTTCACCGATGCCACCTTTGCCTACCAGGGGGGCGGGCGTGGTTTTGATCTTCAGGTGCTATCGTATATGGAGCGTCTGGCGCAGACAGGTATTGGGCTACAGCCTGATTTGATGCTTGAACCCCACCTGACGCTGTGGTTTGACGTGCCGCCGCAGCTGGCCGCGCAGCGACTGGCGGGGGCGCGTGCGCCCGACCGCTTCGAGTCCCAGTCCGTGGAGTTTTTCACCCGCGTGGCGCGCGGCTACGCCGACCGTGCCGCGGGCGCGCCGCAGCGCTTTGCACGCATCGATTCGGCGCAGCCGCGCGAGCAGGTGGCTGCACAGCTGCAGGCCGTTCTGGCTGCGCGCGGCTGGCTGCCCGGGGTGGCGCCATGAACGCGGCTGTGCCCCCCTGGATCGCCGCGCAGCGCCAGGCACTGCTGGCCCAGCGGGGCCACGCCTGGCTGTTGCAGGGGCCTTCGGGCCTGGGGCAGTACCAGCTGGCGCTGGAACTGGTGCGTGCCTGGCTGTGCGATGCGCCCACCGCGCACGGCGCCTGTGGCCAGTGCGCCAGCTGCCACGGCATTGACGTGCACACCCATACCGATTTGTTCGTGCTGATGCCAGAGACGCAGGCGCTGGCCCTGGGCTGGCCGCTGCCCGAGAAGGCGCAGGCCGAAATCGACGACAAAAAACGCAAGCCCAGCCGCGAGATCCGCGTGGAGGCCATGCGCGACGCGGTGGAGTTTGCCCAGCGCACCAGTGGGCGTGGGCGCGGCAAGGCGGTGCTGGTGTACCCGGCCGAGCAGATGAACCACGTGACGGCCAACGCGCTGCTCAAGACGCTGGAGGAGCCGCCGGGCGACGTGCGATTCGTGCTGGCCACCGAGGCTGCGCACCAGCTGCTGCCCACCATCCGCAGCCGATGCCTGGGCCATACCTTGCAGTGGCCCGACCCCGAGCAAAGCCAGCAATGGCTGGTGGAGCAGGGCGTGGCGCCCGACGCGGCCCAGGCCCTGCTGCGCGCCGCAGGTGGCCGACCCGATGATGCGCTGGCCCAGGTGCGCGCGGGCCGCAGCCCGCATGCCTGGGCGCTTTTGCCCCAGGCGGTGGCACGCGGTGACGTGACCGCGCTGGCCGGCCTGGAGCCTGCGCAGGCTGTGGATGCGTTGCAAAAACTCTGCCACGATCTGCTGGCGCTGCGCGTGGGCGCGCAGCCGCGCTACTTTGCGGGCGCCGACCTGCCTGCGCCGCCCGGCGTGGGCCCTCTCACGCGATGGTCGCGCGCGCTTGCCAAGGAGGCGCGCACGGCAGAGCACCCCTACAACGCCGGCCTGATGCTGGAGGCGCTTGTGGCCCAGGCGCGCCACACACTAAACTCCCGCCATTGACAGCCGCCAAGCCTTCCAGCCCGATACGTCCTATGAGCAGTCCATCCACAGCGCCGCGCCCCAGCGTGATGCAGCTGAACATCAAGGAAAAGGCCGCCCTGTACGCGGCCTACATCCCGTTCTTCGAAGGGGGCGGCATTTTCGTGGCTACGCCGCGCGAGTACAGGCTTGGCGACGACGTGTACGTGTTGCTCACGCTGCCCGACGACCCGCAGCGCTACCCCGTGGCCGGCCGCGTGGCCTGGGTGACGCCCGCGCGTGCTTCAGGCAACCGCACGCAGGGCGTGGGGATTCAGTTCCCCAAGGATGAAAAGTCCCGCCAGCTCAAGCACAAGATCGAAGAAGTGCTGGGCACCGCGCTTGGGTCAGAGCGGCCCACGCAGACCATGTGAACCGGCGGCACCGCCGGGCGCCAACGTGTGTGCCGACCGTTGCTACAGGTCGGCTTTTTTGTTTTTTTGATTTGCACCATGTTTGTTGACTCCCACTGCCACCTGAACTTTCCTGAGCTGGCCAGCCAGCTGCCGCAAATCCGTCAGGCCATGCAGGATGCGCAGGTGGATCGGGCGCTGTGCATCTGCACCACGATGGAAGAGTTTGCCGCCGTGCACGGCCTGGCGACTGCGTACGACAACTTCTGGGCCACCGTGGGCGTGCATCCTGACAACGAAGGCGTGACCGAGCCCACTGTGCAGGACTTGCTCGATCGCGCCGCGCTGGCGCGCGTGGTGGCCATTGGCGAGACCGGGCTGGACTACTACGGCATGGAAGACCGCAAGGGCGGGCGCACCATTGCCGACCTGGAGTGGCAGCGCGAGCGCTTTCGCACCCACATCCGCGCCGCGCGGGCCTGTGCCAAACCACTGGTCATCCACACGCGCAGCGCGTCTGCTGACACCCTGGCCATCCTGCGCGAGGAGGGCGAGGACGGCCCCGGCAACCGCGCCGGCGGCGTGTTCCACTGTTTCACCGAGACCGCACAGGTGGCCCGTGCAGCGCTGGATCTTGGTTTTTACATCTCGTTTTCCGGGATCATCACCTTCAAGAATGCGCAAGACCTGCGCGACGTGGCGGCCTTCGTGCCCCTGGATCGCCTGCTCATCGAGACCGACAGCCCCTACCTGGCGCCCGTGCCATACCGGGGCAAGACCAACAACCCGTCCTACGTACCCTTTGTGGCGCAGCAGATCGCGGCGGTGAAGGGGCTGCCGCTGCAGGACGTGGCGCAGGCCACCAGCCGCAATTTTGAGCAACTGTTTTTCCGGGAGGCCGCATGACCGTCATGCAACGCCGCAGCGCAATGGCCTGGCTGGCCCTGGCCGCAGTGGCCGGGCCGGCATGGGCCGATTCTTACGATGATTTTTTTCGTGCCGTGGCCCTCGACGATGCAGGCACCGTGGCTGCCTTGCTGCGCCGCGGGTTCGACCCCAACGCGCGTGACACCCGCGGCCAGCCAGCGCTGGTGCGCGCGCTGCACGAAGAGGCCCACAAGGTCGCCGCGGTGCTGATCGAGGCCAAGGGCCTGCAGGTAGAGGCGCGCAACGCCAAGGACGAGAGCGCCTTGATGATGGCTGCGCTGCGCGGCAACATGCCAGCGGCGCGTGCATTGATCGCACGCGATGCCGATGTCAACAAGACCGGCTGGGCGCCGCTGCACTACGCGGCGTCCTGCACCACGCAGGATGCACCCGCCATGGTGGCGCTGCTGCTGGAGCATCACGCCTACATCGACGCGGCATCGCCCAACGGCACCACGCCGCTGATGATGGCCGTGCTCTACGGCACGGGCGACGCGGCGCGTTTGCTGCTGCGAGAGGGTGCAGACCCCACGCTGAAGAACCAGCTGGGTCTGTCCGCAGTGGACTTTGCCATGCGCGCCAATCGCCAGGACATGGTGCAGCTGCTGGCCGAAGCGGTGCGCCAGCGCCAGCCGAATCGGGGCAAGTGGTAGGTGGCTGGGAACTGGGGCGCGGATGGCCGGGGGCGCGGCGCTTGAAGGGGGAGTGAGTTCAGGCGGCTGCGCAGGCCACTGCGCGGTCTCGCCCAGCTTTTTTGGCAGCATAGAGGGCCACATCGGCCTGCTCGAACAGGGTTTGGGCCGCTTCGGTGGCGCTGGGCCGGTTCGATGCTGTGGCCGCCGCGGCGTGGGCCGGGTGTATGCACGCCGCCCCGATGCTGATGGTGACATGCCCGCGCCCCTGTGCGGCCGAGTGCTCGATATCCAGCGCGCGTACAGCTTTCAGCATGCGTTCGGCCAGGGCCTGCGCCTGGGGAGCGTCGCATTCGGGCAGCAGCACGGCAAATTCTTCGCCGCCGTAGCGCGCCACCAGCTCGCCTTCGCGGCCTGCCGATTCGGCCAGCGCCTGCGCTACCTGTTGCAGGCAGCGGTCTCCCGCCAGATGGCCGTATTGATCGTTGTAGGCCTTGAAGTGATCCACATCGATCATCAATAGCGACAGCGCTGCGCCGCTGCGCAGGCTGCGATGCCACTCGCGGGCCACGGCCTCGTCCAGCGCCCTGCGGTTGGCAACCTGTGTCAGGGGGTCCAGGCGCACCTGGGCCTCGAGGGCCGCGCGGTAGTGGGCCAGCTCTTGTTCGGTCTGCTTGCGCGCGGTGATGTCTTGCACCGTGCCGGTCATGCGGGCGATGTCGTCGTGCCCGGCGTCGGTTTCGTATTCGCCCCACACCTGTATCCAGCGCAGTTGCTGGTCCTTGGCGCGGCGAATGCGGTATTGGGTGTGCAAAGGGGTGCGCTGTTGCATGGCCTGCTGGTGCGTGGCCAGTACCTGTGGGCGCTCGTCTGGCTCCAGCAGTTGCACCCATTGGCGCAGCGTCATGGTGCGGTCTGGGCTCATGCCGAAAATCTGGCTGGCCATGCGGGACATGAGAAATTCCTGACGGCCAGGCTCATAGGCGAAGTAACCGATGGTTGCGGCTCTCTGGCCGTTTTCCAGCCAGCGCATGTGGCGCTCCAGATTGGTTTTCAGGGCGCGCTCGCGCCGCCAGGCGTTCCATTGCCAATACGCCGCCACCAGGCCCGCCAGCAGTAGCGCCAGAACGATGGGCAGGCTCAGGGACAGCCATTCGCGCGTGCGCACATCGCCAAAGGCCTCGTCCACGTCCACCTTGGAGATCACCAGCCAGGGCGAGTCGGCCACGGTGCTGATCACTGCCAATACTTCTGCGCCGCGATGGTCACGCCCGTACAGTACGCCGCGCTCGCCGTTGGCAGCCTGCACGGCCGGGTTGTCACGCTGGCGCAAGGGCAGACGCAACGGCAGCAGGTCTTCGCCGCGCTGGCGCACGGGGCTGAGAAATTCGACCGCGTCGCCGCTGCGCAGCACCAGGGCGGATTCGGCAGTTTTGCTGGGCGTGGGCCAGTCGTGCAGCAAGGGGTAGAGCGTGGCGCGCACATCGCTGACCAGCCACACAGCGCCCACGGGCTCGACCCCGTCATACAGCGGCGCCACCATGCCAAAAAACGGAAAGGCAAAAAATGCGTCGCGGCGCGGCTCGACCGGCGTGGCCTGAGCCTGCGCGATGGCGCGCTGCAGGGCCTGCAGATCGGGTGCGGGCAGGCTGGCACCCTGAGCACCATCGCTGGGCGACAGGCGCAAGCGCCCCTGCAAGTCCACCAGGTGGACGGCGCTGTAGCGGGCACGCTCTTGCAAAATGCGCAGCCTGTTGAGCACGGGTGCTGCTTGCGCGTCGGTGGGTTGGGCCAGCCAGCGGGCCACCGCCTGAGCGTAGGCCGCATCGTCGGACAGCGCCATTGCGTCTGACCAGCGCCGCTCGCGCCACTCGGCCACGCTCTTGGTCTGCAACTGGTTGATGGCCTGCAGCTCCCACTCTGCCTGGTGGCGAAAGGCGATTTCGCGCTGCTGGTAGATGGCCTGCAGGCTCCAGCCCACGGCGCACAGCACCAGCAGGGCCAGCAAGACCAGCAGCGGCATCACGTGCGGACCTCTGCGAAGGGCTCGCCGTCGTGGCGCTTTGGTGGGCGAGGGCGCGGGCATGATGGGAGCTGTGGCAGCTTTGGTAGTCGGCAGCGAGTAAGGAAACTATGGAACTATGTCAGACTTTGTGACTTCCGTAGTGCTTCGAGATGTTTGCCGAGGTGGCCTAATTGTCTTGCGGCACTGCCCAATAGGCTTGTCTGTGTTTCCTTCGCGTCCGTTCATTCTGACTTGTTGCCTGGCCTGTCTGGCCCTGTTGCTGGCTGCCCTGGCACCGCCAGCCCAGGCCCAGGCGGCGCGGCGTGGTTTGTCCGTCAACATCTCGCTGGAGCCCGACAGCCTGGATCCCACGTCTTCGTCGGGCGCCTCGGTGGCTCAGGTGGTTCACACCACGGTGCTCGAAGGCCTGATGAAGGTCGAAGAAAACGGCGCCACCACGCCCTTGTTGGCGCAGTCCTGGAGCCAGGACAAGGATGGAAAAGCCTACACCTTCCAGCTGCGCCAGGGGGTGCGCTTCCATGACGGCTCGCCGCTGGACGCTGCTGCCGTCAAGTTCTCGTTTGAGCGCGTCAAGGCGCCAGGATCGACCAACAAGGCGCGCAGGGCGCTGTTTGACAACATCGTGCGCATCGACATTCCCGACCCGCACACCGTAGTGCTGGTGCTGGCAAGGCCTGATGCCAATTTGCTGCTGCGCCTGGGCGAGAGTGGCGCCGTGGTGCTGCACCCTGACAGCGCCGCCCGGGCTGCCACCCGGCCCGTCGGCACCGGGCCGTACCGTCTGCAGGAGTGGGTGCCTGGCAGGCACATCACCCTGGTCAAGGCCGATACCTACCGCGAGCCGGACAAAGCACGCATCGATCGGGTGACCTTCCGCTTCATTCACGACCCGGCGCAGCAGGAGGCGGTGGTACGCACCGGCGAGATCGACCTGATTTTCAACTTTGCCACGCACAACGTGCGTCGTTTCCAGGGCGACAGCCGCTATCACGTTCTGGTGGGCACGTCGGGCGGCAAGGGTCTGCTGGCTTTCAACCACCGGCGGGCGCCGCTAGATGATGTGCGCGTGCGTCGCGCCATTACGCACGCCATCGACCGCGAGGCCTTCATCCGCAACGTGCTGGAAGGCCGGGGCAGTGCCATCGGCAGCCACGCCAGCCCCACCGAACCCGGCTATGTGCACCTGGCCGGCCAGTACCCCTACGACCCCGAGCGTGCCCGGGCCCTGCTGCAAGAGGCCGGCATCAAACTGCCGCTGCAATTGACGCTGAGCCTGCCGCCCACCCCCTACGCCCACATGGGCGGCCCGGTGCTGGCGGCCTACCTTGCCAAAGTGGGCATCGAGGTCAAGCTGGAAAAACTCAGCTGGGCGCAGTGGCTGTCCGGGCCGTTCAGGGGGCAGTTTGACCTGACGTTGATCAATCACGTCGAGCCGCTGGACTACCAGATCTATGTCGACCCGCAGTACTACTTTGGCTACGACAGCGCGGCGTTTCGCGATCTGATTCAGCGCCACGCCAGCAGCGCCAATGCGCGCGAGCGCCAGCTGCTGTTTGCGCAATTGCAGCGACATCTGGCCAACGATGCCGTCAATGCCTGGATTTTTGCCCCCCAGGTGGCTACCGTGGCCCGCAAGGGGCTGCGCGGGGTCTGGATGAACTACCCCATTTTTGTGCACGACGTTGCAGCCATGTGGTGGGAATGAAGTCCTGCCCGCCGGGCTTTTGAGGCGGCCGGCGGCCAGCGCTGCTGCCCTCAGTGCGTACCCGTGTGGCTTTGCAGCCGCGCATACAGGCCGCCGCGGGCCAGCAGTTCGGTGTGCGTGCCTTGCTCGGCGATGCGGCCGCGCTCCATGACCACCACGCGGTCGGCGTGTTCGATGGTGGACAGCCGGTGCGCAATCACCAGCGTGGTGCGCCCGCGCATCAGGCGCTGCAGGGCGTCCTGCACCAGACGCTCGGACTCGGTGTCCAGTGCCGACGTGGCCTCATCCAGTATCAGGATGGGCGCGTCTTTGTACAGCGCCCGCGCAATCGCCAGCCGCTGGCGCTGCCCGCCCGACAGTTGCGTGGCGTTGTGCCCTACCACCGTGTGCATGCCCTGGGGCAGTGCGGCCACGTAATCGGCCAGGTTGGCAGCTTGCAGGCAGCTTTGCACCCGCTGCTCATCGACTACAGCGCCCAGCGCCACGTTGGCGGCAATGCTGTCGTTGAACATCACCACGTCCTGGCTCACCATGGCAAATTGCGCGCGCAGGCTGGGCAGGGCCCATTGCTCGGCCGGGACATCGTCCAGCAGCACCTGACCATTGGTCGGCGCAATGAAACGCGGCAGCAGGTTGACCAGCGTGGTCTTGCCCGCACCCGATGCGCCGACCAGCGCCACTACCTCGCCAGGGTGGATCTCAAGGTTTACCCCGTCCAGCGCGGGCGCGTGCTCGGCGTTGAAAGACACGGTCACGTCGCGCAGGGCCAGGGCGCCCTGGGCCCGCTGCACGGCATGTGTGCCGCCGGATTCGGCAGGCGCGTCGTTCAGCAGCGCCAGGCCGCGCTCCAGCGCCGCCACGCCGCGGGTGATCGGGTTGGCCACGTCGGCCAGGCGGCGAATGGGGGAGATCAACATCAGCATGGCGGCGATGAAAGACGCGAAGCCGCCCACGGTCACATTCTGGGCACCCTGGGCGCCCTGGCCGTGGCTTTGCCATAGGGCGATGCAGATCACCGCCGACAGCGCGCCTGCAGCCAGCAACTGCGTGGTGGGCGTCATGGCGGCGGAGGCAATCGTGGACTTGATGGCCAGTCGGCGCAGGCGGCGGCTGAGTTCATCAAAGCGGCCGGCCTGCGCGGCCTGCGCACCGTGCAGGCGCACCATGCGGTGGGCCAGCACGTTCTCCTCGACCACATAGGCCAGGTCGTCGGTGGCCTGCTGGCTGCTTTTGGTGACTTTGTACAGACGCCGCGACAGCGTCTTCATGACCCAGGCCACGCCGGGCACCAGCACGGCCACGATCAGCGTGAGCTGCCAGTTCAGGTAGAGCAGGTAGCCCAGCAGCGCGATCAGCGTGAAGCCGTCGCGCGACAGGCTCATGAGTGCCTGCACCAGCGAACTGAAGCCTGTCTGCACCTCATACACCACGGTGTTGGACAACGCGCTGGCCGATTGGCGTTGAAACAATCCCATGTCGGCGGCCAGCAGTCGCTCGAACAGTGCGGTGCGCAGCCGCAGCATTCCCTCATTCGCAATCCGCGTGATGGCGTACTGGGTGGTGAACTGCGCCAGCCCCCGCACCACAAACACGCCGATGATCGCCACGGGAACCATCCACAAGTCCAATGATCCTTCCGTGAAACCCTGATCCAGCAAGGGTTTGAGCAGTGCAGGAATCAAGGGCTCGGTGGCCGCGGCCACCACGGTGGCCAGCAAGGCAATAGTCCAGGCCAGACGCTGGTAGCCAAAGTACACATGAAGACGCCGCAGCCGCGCCAGCAGGGGAGGTTGTGGCGTGCTATCGGGCGGCGAGGTCTTCGTGGTGCTAAGGTTCGGATCTTGCATGGGGCGCGGATTCTACGTTTGGACGGGTGCGGGCAGGCACAGTTTGTCACAGGGCCTGCTACGCTATGTGTAACATGCAAGGCTGCGTTTGCCAGCATTTGACGGCTATTTGATGGTTGCCAATGACGATTGACCGAACTCCCAACTTATCCCACTCTTTCCCGGACGGCGCCCGCGGTCTGCGCGTCACGCGGCGCCATGCAGTCGCCGCCGTCACCTGCGGAGCCGCCGCGCCCGCATTTGCGCAGTTTCGCGTCGAGATCACGGGCGTGGGCCTGACACAGCTGCCCATCGCCATTGCGCCCTTGCGCGGCGAATCGCAGTCGCCGCAGAAAATCTCCGCCATCGTGCAGGCCGATCTGGAGCGCAGCGGCCGCTTTGTCGGCGTGGATGCCGCGGGCGCGGCGCTTGACGAAACCGCACGCCCTGACCTGTCGCTGTGGCGCCAGCGCAAGGCCGATGCGCTCAGCACCGGCAGCGTCACGCGTCTGGCCGATGGCCGCTTTGACGTGCGCTTTCGGCTGTGGGACGTGGTCAAGGGCCAGGACCTGGGCGGGCAAAGCTACGTTGTCACCCAGGGCGATCTGCGCCTGGTGGCCCACCGCATCGCGGACTTCATCTACGAAAAGCTCACCGGTGAGCGCGGTATTTTTTCTACCCGCATTGCTTATGTCACCAAGACCGGCTCGCGCTATAGCCTGTGGGTGGCCGATGCCGACGGCGAGAACGCGCAGTCGGCGCTGTCCAGTCCCGAGCCCATCATCTCGCCGGCCTGGTCGCCCACCGGCGCGCAACTGGCCTATGTGTCTTTCGAGTCGCGCAAGCCCGTCGTTTATGTACATGACGTAGCCACCGGACGCCGCCGGTTGATCGCCAACTTCCGCGGTTCCAACAGCGCGCCGGCCTGGTCGCCCGATGGTCGCACGCTGGCCGTTACGCTCAGTCGCGACGGCGGCTCGCAGCTCTACACCATCGACGCCAATGGCGGCGAGCCGCGCCGCCTGATGCAAAGTAGTGGCATCGACACAGAACCCACGTTTTCCAGCGACGGGCGCAGCATCTACTTTGTGAGTGACCGCGGCGGCTCACCGCAGATCTACCGTGTGGATGCCAGCGGAGGCAATGCCCAGCGCATCACGTTCAATGGCAACTACAACATCTCGCCCAGCGTCAGCCGGGACGGCCAGTGGCTTGCCTACATCTCGCGCGTCGGCGGCGGCTACAAACTGCACGTGATGGATCTGCAGTCGGGCGCCGTGAACGCGGTGACAGACACAACTTCAGACGAAAATCCAAGTTTTGCGCCCAACAGTCGGCTCATCGTTTACGCCACCCAGCAGCAGGGACGCGAAGCCCTGATGACCACCACGCTCGATGGCAAGATCAAGGCACGCCTTGCGGGTCAGGGTGGTGACATTCGCGAACCCGACTGGGGTCCGTTCCAAAAGCAGTAAATCCTTCTATTTCCTTGAATCACAGCATTGCAGGAGCATCTCTATGAATAAGTCCCCGTTCAAGCGCGTCTCGATGGCGCTCACTATCGCTGCCTTGATGGCAGGTTGCAGCTCCGGCGTCAAGCTTGACGACGTTCCGGTCGAAGACAAGGGCGCCACCTCCACCATGCCCGGCGGTGCCAACACAGGGGGCGCAGGCCAAAGCGGTGTAGCTCCCGTGGATCTGACCCAGTCGGGTCGCGACGGCGGCGGCCCTGTCGGCGTGGAACGCATCGTTTATTTCGACTTCGACAGTTTCGTCGTCAAGCCGCAGTTCCAGTCGATGCTGGAAGCCCACGCGCGCTTCCTGAAGGCCTCTTCGGCACGCAAAGTCATGATCGAAGGCCACACCGACGAGCGCGGCGGTCGTGAATACAACCTTGCGCTGGGCCAAAAGCGCGCCGAGGCCGTGCGCCGTTCCCTGGGTCTGCTGGGCGTGCAGGACTTGCAGGTCGAGGCCGTCAGCTTCGGCAAGGAAAAGCCTGCCGTCACGGGGCAGTCGGAAGACGCTCACGCCCAGAACCGCCGCGCTGAACTGTCGTACCGCTGATGGCTGCACGCACCGTTTTTCCACCGCGCACGCCCGTTCTGGCTGCAGTCGCTTTGGCTTGCGCCACCTGGGCATCGCCCGGCTACGCACTGTTTGAAGATGGTGAGGCACGCCGCGCCATTCTGGAGCTGCGCCAGCGTGTGGATGCCGTTCAGCAGGCCAACCAGCGTGTAGGCGAGCGCTCGGGTGACGATGTCTCGCAGCTGCGGCGCAGCTTGCTTGATCTGCAGACGCAGCTGGAGATATTGCGCACCGAGCAGGCCACACTGCGGGGGCAAAACGAGCAGCTGCTGCGCGATGTTGCAGACCTGCAGCGTCGGCAAAAGGACATGGCTCAAGGCGTGGACGAGCGGCTGCGGCAGTTCGAACCGGTGGCGGTCAATCTGGACGGGCGGGAGTTCCGCGCAGATCCTGCCGAAAAGCGTGACTTTGAATCGGCGCTGGCGGTCTTTCGTTCCGGCAAGTTTGCAGAGGCGACAACCGCGTTTGGCAGTTTTGTGCGCCAGTACCCACAGTCCGGCTACGTGCCGTCTGCGCGCTTTTGGCTGGGCAATGCGCAGTACGCGACGCGTGACTACAAAGAGGCCATCGGCAACTTCAAGGCACTGCTGGCTGCTGCACCAGACCATGCCCGTGCGCCCGAGGCCGCGTTGTCGATTGCCAACTGTCAGATCGAGCTGAAGGACACGCGGGCCGCGCGCAAGACTTTGGAGGATCTGCTGCGCTCCTATCCGCAGTCGGAGGCAGCAGTAGCGGCCAAGGAACGACTGGCTCGCCTGAAGTGAGCGCCGTGCACGACGAGCCGGCTGACTTGCAGCGGCGCTTTGGTGGCTTGACCCGACTGTTCGGGGTGGATGGCGCAGCCCGCATCCGCGCAGCCCATGTCGCGATTGTCGGCATAGGAGGCGTTGGCTCCTGGGCCGCAGAAGCCCTGGCGCGCAGCGCAGTGGGGCGCCTGACATTGATAGACTTGGATCATGTGGCCGAGTCCAACATCAACCGCCAGGTGCATGCGCTCACCACCACCATGGGACAGTCGAAGGTGCAGGCGATGGCCGAGCGCATCGCACTGATCAACCCAGAATGCAAGGTCGATTGCATCGAGGAGTTTGTCGATCCGTCGAATTGGCCAGGCATCTTGCCCGCGCCGGTTCATGCCGTGATTGATGCCTGCGATCAGGTCAGGGCCAAGACGGCTATGGCCGCGTGGGCGCTGCGCACCCGTCATGACTTCATCAGTGTGGGGGCAGCAGGCGGCAAAAAAATGGCCCACAAGGTGGACGTGGACGACCTGGCACACGCCACTCATGACCCATTGCTGGCGCAGTTGCGCTACCGCCTGCGGCGCGAGCACGGCGCACCCCGCAATGGCAAGTCCATCGGCGTCACCTGTGTATTCAGCAGGGAGGCTGTCGCGCCACCACACGCATCGTGTGAAGTGTCTGGAGGGGACGGCTCGCTGAACTGTCACGGCTATGGCTCATCGGTAGCAGTCACCGCCACCTTCGGTCAATGTGCTGCAGGTTGGATACTTGATCGAATTTCTTCAAACAACAAGTAGAAAAACGCTATAATCAGCGGCTTCACTGTTGGTTGCCTAGTGAAATGGGACGTTAGCTCAGTTGGTAGAGCAGCGGACTTTTAATCCGTTGGTCACAAGTTCGAATCTTGTACGTCCTACCAGAGATACAGAGGGACTGGCTGTCATGGTCAGTCCCTTTTCTCGTCTGGCGTAGCCAAAGCGTAGCCGAACACATTATCCAGTCGACTTGCAGCGGCCTGCAAGCCTTCTGGCGCTACGTGTGCGTACCGCTCCACCATTGAGAGCGTTTTCCACCCTCCCAGTCTTTGAAGCTCATGCGTTGGCGTGCCGGCTTGTCGATGCCAGGTCGCGAACGTGTGTCGGAGGTCATGCCATCGGAAATTCTCGATTCCGGCCAGCTCCAAGCCCTTCCACCATGCCTTGGTTGATACGTTGGCGATAGGGTGGCCACGGTATGAGAAAACGTGTGTCGGGTGTTTTCCGATCTGCTTTTGCAGCACGGCCATGGCCATGTCGTTCAGCGGAACCGCGTGCGCTCTACCGTTCTTGTGCTGCTCGGGAGTGATCCACGCATGGCGCAATTCCAGATTGATCTGAGTCCATGTCAGTCCGCGTACGTTGCCTTGCCGTAGGCCAGTGGCAACCGAGAAGGTCGCCATGTCTGCCAGGTGGGGCGGGAGGTGCTGCAGCAGCTTCGCGAATTCGGCGGGGGTGAGCGAGCGAATGCGGCCCTCTTTCTCGCGATAGAGCGATACCTTCGGAATGCGCTCGATCCATTCCCATTCATGGCAAGCCTTGCGCAGAATGGTGCGGATCAATGCCAGGTAGCGATTAGCCGTGCTTTGCGTCGCAATCTTCGCTCGCGTTGCCTTGATGTGGTCAATCGTTGCGCGGTCGATTTCATCGAGGTACCGACCACCGAGGTGCTCGTCCAGCCAGCGCAGAATCGACTTGTCGCGTTCGTGGGTGCGCTTGTGCGCGGTTTCTTCCAAGAACTTCAGCACGGCGTCTTCCCACGTGCGCCGAGGCTTGGCGCCGAGCTTTTCTTGTTCCCATCGTTCGGCCTTCAGCCGATCATGGAACTCTTGGGCCTTGCGTTTTTCGGCAGTCCCAGTGCTGACCTGTAGAGGGCCAGATTCGCCCCGGATTGCCGGGAGTTTGACCCACCAAAAGGACGAGTCTTTTCTTCTGTAGAGCGACATTCAGTTTCTTCCTGAGTACCGGCTACAGACACACGCAGGGTTGATTGTGTCACCAAGTACTCGATCAGCAGAGATTCAACGAACACCCAAGAGCGACCGACCTTGCAGCCAGGTATGAGGCCCGAGCGGGCGCGGGTCATGAGCGTTTGCGGGTGGATGTGCAGCAAGGACGCCGCCTCGCCCACGTTCAAGGTGCGGCACGTCATGACGCACCCGCATGAAGCGACACGCAACCTATGGACGAATAGGGACCGTCTGCCCATCGCGCAGGTAGCGGACCATTGGGGTACAGGCGCATTCCGGCAGGCTGGAAAACGCGTCGGTACATGGCTCCAAGAATTTCCCCCGTTGCACGCACCACACGACGACCCGCGACGGTTTTGAGGTCACCAACTCCGAATCGCTGTTTGCACCAACTGGGCAGGTTGAGCCAGCTGCAGATGCCGCGGGCTTGCTGTGTAAGTCCTCCGAGGCCATAGAGTCGCACCCCCTTGGGAAACTGGTGGAACGGGGAAATCTTCGACAGGTACTTCATGAGGTACCCGACAGCGTTTTTTGCGATAACGCGATGCGTCATACCGTGGGGCCACCATCCCTGCTTATCGAACATGGGCAGCTGTAGCCGCTTAGGAAGCCATATCGCCAGGTGGTAATGAAGGGCGCCACGCTGCTGCAATTCAGCGACCCAGAGGTACCTGAAGGGAACCCTGCGTAGCTGACACCAACGGCGCGCAGCCTTGAGGCATTTGGAAATGTGGCGTGGTTGCCAGTCGTCGACCCCGCGGTAGGTCAGGGTGACGAACCAGACGTTTTCACGCATGCCGTTGGGTGTGCCGAAGCGCTGGAGATGACCACCTGCCCAGACTTGGCGACGCAAGCGCTTGACGCGCCGTTCCATGACTAGATTTCTGGAGAAACCGATATCCAGAAAAGCCGGGCCACTTGTTTTAGATGAGACAAGCCCGGCGGCTTCGCCGCCCGTGGGCGCGCAGCGCGCCGCTTGCCCACCCACGAGCGGCAAATCCGCTGTCTGGACTGCAGAAGAAAAAGAAAGTGATGCAGGTAACCGCATGCGAACTCCAGAAGTTGGAAATTCGCGACAGGTGCGGTGTGTTTGTGAGAGGGAACTTGGCTCCTACGGTAGCTCCTGCTTTCTACCGTAACCCCGATGCGCGGGGCGACCCAGTGTCGGTGTCAGAAATAGCCTGAAATCAAGCTGTCGCAGCAAGAAGTCTATTGTGTATTGGCGTGGATCTCAAGTCGTGAAGCTGATACGACGAGCGCCGCTTGACCACAAGCCCCCACAGGTTCCCCGGCTCCCACCCCCCTGTTCGTCGCAAGCGACGGGGGGTCGCCGGGCCTTCGGCCTGTGGGTTTTGTGGACAAGCTCCGTGATCTACACGGAGCGTGGTTGCGTACACCGTTCCAGCATTTTTGCCTCGGGTGCGTAGTCGCCAATGCCGATTGAATGAGCTTCGGCCTTGATACGCAGATCAAAGAAGTGCGTCATGCAATCAGCGAAGGTTTCCCGATCAGCGTAGGGCCGACCATCAACGCCGAGAAATTTCTCCCCCTTGGGGGCCTTGACGTTGTTGCAGGCCCAATAGAACGCGGCGAGAGCGTGTCTCACCACGTCCTCGGGCCTGATCCAGTCCCAACAGTCAGGGGCTTTGACTGGCGCGGCAAAGGTATGTTTTTGGTCACTCATAAAACGTAGCTCCAACGTAGCTGCAGACAGCAAAATTTAGCTACGCTTGGCACCCGGTGACATGGTGCGTGCGTCTGAAAGCCGTGGTTTAGGACTTGGAAAAAGGGCCGGGCAGCCTCTTTTAATCCGTTGGTCACAAGTTCGAATCTTGTACGTCCTACCAAGCCACACAATAAAACCCTGCTATCAATGCGGTAGCGGGGTTTTTCTTTTTGGTTGCTTGTAGGCGATCTGCAGGCAGGTTGCTCAAATGCGCCCCCGCCGCCAGCAACCAAAAAATCCCAGCGGGCGAGGGTTATCTGGAGGAGACCACCAGATAGAAGCAGGGGGCATCGTCACGCGCAACGGCGCGGCTCGCTGGCAGCGGTTGCCAGTGACGCGCCAGCCGCGCGCGCTTACTTCGCCATGTCCGGCGCAAGGGTTGTTGTAAGAGCTTCAGGCGGCTTGCAAGGGCTGCAGCAGGGGAGCGGGCGCAGCGGGCAGGGGTGCGGCGCCAGGCGGGCGTTGGCAGCACTAGCATGCGCACGCGGTGCTCACTCTTTCCCAGTGCGCAGCATCGGCTGGCCAAGCGCGTGAGCGTGATGCCTCAGCGCCGAAAAAGGAAAAGCCCCACAGTGGGGCTTGGGGATGCTGGCTCAATCGAGTCCAATGTGCAATGGTTCGCCTGCCAAACAAGGAGGGGGTTTTGCGGGGTAGCCCCCCAAGTCACGCCGCGCGCACCCTTGATTCATGGCTGAATTTCTGGAGGCCGAAAAAAGGCTGGGGGCTGCTGGCCTGCTGACCTGCACTGCCTGACGTGCACGCAGTAGCGCCAGCGAGATGACAGCGCATAGGGCTTTTTTGTTGCCGGGGCACGGGCAGCATTTGGGCAAGTTGCCTACAGATTGCCTACAAGCAACCAAAAAGAAAAACCCCGCTACCGTATTGATAGCGGGGTTTCCTTTGTTTACTTGGGGTGGCTGATGGGACTCGAACCCACGACAACAGGAATCACAATCCTGGACTCTACCAACTGAGCTACAGCCACCGTAGCCGTAGATTATAGCCTGATTATTCTGGGCTTTACGAAAAAGTGATTAGTTTTGAACGTCAACCTGGACGGCGGGGCGCGATACGGTAATTTGTGCCTTGAATCGCTGCTTGAGCAGCTCATAGTACGCTAGGGCTTCGGCTGAGGCCCAGGATTGGAGATACTGCTCTTGCTCCATGCGAGCCCGAGCGTCGTCCTTCGCTTCGCGTGGCACGATGCGGTTGATCTTGACCACCGCGTATCCCTGTTTACCAAGATCGACGCCGACCCACGCGGGCAAGTTATCCAGCGGGGTGTGCAGCGCAGCAGTGATGATTTCGCGTGGCTGGTTCTGCAATTGATCTCGCGACACCACCACTGCGCTGGACAGGCCTGTGGCCTTGTCGGGCGCCGTCTTCCAGTCGCTCAGTTTGGATTGACCTTCCTGACGAGCCAGTTCTGCGGATTTTTCTGCCAGGTACAAGGCACGAACCTGATCGAGCGCCTTGTCCATTGGCAGTGTCATGGCAGGCTGGTAGGTCGTGATCCTACCCGCTGCCAGTGTGCTGGCGCCGACTTCTACAGCCTCGGTGTTGCGCTTGTTTTGCAATGTGTCGGGCTGGAACAAGGTCTCCAGAAAGCGCGGATTTCCAAGAGCTCCTACAGCACCTGGAGCAGGTGTGCGCGTGACACCAGCGGCGGTCTGAATCTTGAGCTTGAACTTTTCTGCGACCGGCTGCAGGCTGTCAGCTTGTTCGTACACCGCATTGGCAAAGGATTCAGCCACTTCGGCAAATTTGCGCTGCGCTTGCTGCTGGCGCAACTCTGTTTCAAGCGACGGGCGCAGTTCTTCAAAACTTGGCTGGGGTGGCGTCTTGATGTCGGTGAGCATGATGATATGAAAACCAAAATCGGTCTCCACCACGTCGCTGATGTCCCCTTTTTTGAGCGAAAAAACCGACTCTTCAAAAGGTTTGACCATGGCGCCAGGGCCAAAGAAACCCAGGTCGCCACCTGCCGATGCCGATCCGGGGTCCTGGGATTCTTTGCGGGCAAGTTCGGCAAAGCTGCCAGGTGCGTTGCGTACCTGGGCCAGCAGTTCCTGCGCCTTGGCCCTGGCCTTCTGGCGGTCAGCGGCGGGCGCGCTTTTAACTGCGTTGATGAGGATGTGGCTGGCGCGGCGCTCTTCCTGGCCGGCCAGGCGGCCAAGGTTTTCTTTGTAGTAAGTGCGCAGATCCTCTTCGTTGAGCGTGATGCCTGCCTTCACCGTATCCATGTCCAGCACGATGTACTCAACCGTTGCCTGTTCTGCCTGTTGGAACTTGGCGGTATTGGCCTTGTAATAAGCCTCCAGGTCGGCGTCTGTCACAACGACCCTGGAGGCGAAGTCCGTCGCGTTGAAGCGCGCAATCTGGATTTCCCTGCGCTGCAGCAGCGCATCAATGGCCAGCTTTGACTCCGTGGGGCCCGTGAAAGCCGATGCCATCACGCTGCCTAGAACTTGGTTGACCGAGAGGTCTTGGCGTACTCGGGCCTCAAATCCTTCTGGTGTGAGGCCTTGTGCGCCGGCCAGCGCGCGATA
Organism: Diaphorobacter sp.; assembly: GCF_050251835.1. Taxonomy (NCBI): domain Bacteria; kingdom Pseudomonadati; phylum Pseudomonadota; class Betaproteobacteria; order Burkholderiales; family Comamonadaceae; genus Diaphorobacter; species Diaphorobacter sp. The sequence continues at coordinate 63,557 of NZ_JBFWLZ010000006.1, forward strand.
GGCCTCTGCGTCCAGCGTGCCGTCCGCGCGCCTGAGTGCTGCAATCTGGGGAATGCTCTGCAGTTCGCGCGCCAAGCGTGCGTCGCTGGTCATCAAGTGCATCTTTTGCGCGGCGACTTGAAGCACGCGGTCACGCACCATGCGTTCCAGGGTGGCGTAGCGGGCCTGGGACGAATCCAGCAACTTGCCGTCGATGTTTGGCGACTGTGCGCGAATGCGGTCGCTCTCCATCCGGTGGGCGTTGTCCCATTCTTCCTGGGTGATGTCTTTGCCGTCCACCCGCGCGACGACCGGGCTTTTGCTGGAGAAGTAGTTGCTGTCGATACCCACAAAGATGAACGAAGGAATGATCAGCAAGAAAAGCAAGAACATGACGATCTTGGAATGCTTGCGGATGGATTCGAACATGGTCTGTCTTTCAAAGGCTGCAAAAGAAAAAGCGAACTTGCGTTCGCCTTTGTCTGGTGGGTGGCGTGCTAATGGGGCAAATCGCTGGGCTAGGCGTTGCTGCGGGTTGGCATCATTTTCCAGCTCTGTGGATTGATCACTTCGGTGCGCAGCAACGAATCCGCAGCAAGCTCGGCGTTGATCCGCAAATTTTACTGTAGCAGCGTCACCATGCCGATGAGAGCCGGTATTGGCTTTTCCATAAGCCAGGTGGCACAGGAATGATGGCAAGGGTAAACCTGAGAAAACAAATGCGGGTACGTAATCTCCCGGAAAGGGTTCTTACCAATGCTGCTCAGACATCGATCGGGCACGATTGCTGCACTGCAACATGCAGTGATGATGCTATGTCAAATATGTTTTCGCATTCTGTCACCCGCCGTCAGTGGGGGCGGGTGGGTGTCATGGCCGCCGCCTCCGCATGCCTGCCAGCACCAGCCACGCTGCGCGCGCAGCGGCGTTCGGATGCTGCGATGCCTGTACGCATGGCTGTGGGCGGGCAGGCGGGGCTGTGCTACCTGCCGCTGACTGTGGCGTTGGGCCTGGGGTTTTTTCGTGAAGAGGGGCTGGACATACGGGTCGTGGATTACGCGGGTGGCGCATTTGCACTGCAAGCCTTGCAGGAAGGCACGGCTGATGTGTGCTGCGGCGCCTTTGACCATGTTGTGCGCCAGCAGCTGCGCGGCATGCCATATCGCAGTCTGGTGTTGCTGGGAAGGGCGCCTCAGCTGACGCTGGCCACCTCGTTGCGTCATGGGCCGAAAGCGTTGTCAGGTTTCAAGGGCATGCGGGTGGGAGTTACGGCTCCGGGCTCATCCACACAGTTTTTGGCAAGTCTGTGGCTGAACCAGGCGGGGGTGTCTTCGGAAGATGTGAGCTTTGTGGGGGTCGGGGTGGGCAGTGCGGCGGTCGCAGCGCTGCGGCAAGGGCGGGTGCACGCTCTGTGTTTGCCTGATCCCGTGATCACCCTGCTGGAGCATCGCGGCGAGGTGCGCTTGCTGGTCGATACGCGCACGTTAAAAAGCTCGGCAGAGATTTTTGACGGCACTATGCCCGCGGCGTGCCTGTATGCGCCGCAGGTCTATGTGCAGCGCCATTCGTCCGAGGTCCAGGCTCTTGTCAACGCGATGGTGCGTGCTCTTACATGGCTGCAGACGGCCAGTGCTGCCGACCTGGCGCGCGTAGTGCCTGCGCCGTATCTGCTGGGTAACCGGGGCGCGTATCTGGCCGCATTTCAAAATGCGCGCGAAACCTTTTCGCCCGATGGCCTCATGCCCGACGACGGCCCGGCCACTGCGGCGCGCGTCTTGGCGCAGCTACAGGCGGACGTGGTGCCTGCGCGTCTGGCGCTGGACAAGACTTTCAGCAACGATTGGGCGCGTCAATCCCGGCAACAATTTAAGCTTTGACGGACTGCGGCCATGCGTGCAGTGTCGATCATGTGTCTTGCAGCAGCTAAATTCGCATATGCGCTGGCGCGATTGCGCGACTGCTCTTCGCGCCGTTTCATTCACCGACAAACCCAAGGACTTCGTCTCCATGTCGCTGCACCTCAGCATTGGCCCCCTGGTTTCCCTCATCGCCGGCATCCTGATCCTGTTGATGCCCAAGCTGCTCAACCTCATCGTGGCGTTGTACCTGATCTTGATGGGTGTCCTGGGGCTGGTGGGCATCCAAACCCTGCGTTTATCGGGTGGGTAGGCGCCCGCAGGCTGGTGAGGAGGTGCGCGAACGTCAGCGCTTGCGCCTGGATGGCGTGCCGCCTTTGCGTGCAGTACTGGACTTGGCCGTTGTGCGGCCGGCAACGGAACGCCGGGCGCTGGTGCTCGTCAGCGCACTGGCGGCGATACGCGCAGGCAGGTACATCACCACGTTTTCTCCCGGTTTGAAGCTGCTGGATGGCTTCAGGTCATTCCAGTCGGCAACGTCTGCTGCGCTGACCTTGTAGCGGCGTGCGATGCTGGCCACGGTGTCGCGTTTGCCGGCGCGCACGCTGGTGCGGCGTGTGACGATTTCAGGCGTGAAGGCAATCTGGCCGTTGTCTGCCACATGGCCCGGAACGTCTGCGCGCATGGTGGTCGAGCGCGCAACCATGAGCGCAGAGCCTGCCTTGATCATCATGCGCGGCGGAATGCCATTGACCTGACGCAGGTCGTTCTCGCCCATTCCCACGCGCTGAGCTGCCGCCGCCACACTCATGGTGCTGGGCACGGTCCAGACGGTCCAGCTGGCGTATTGGCCTTCGGTGTAGGCCTCGAAATTCTTGCGAAAGACCTGGGCATTGTCCCAGGGCAGCAGAATCTGCGGCATGCCGGCGGCCAGTATCACGGGTTTGTGCAATGAGGGGTTGAGTGCGCGAAAGTCCTCCACCCGGATGCCTGCCAGGCTGGCTGCAAGCGACACGTCGATATCGCGCGTGATCTCCACGCTCTGGAAATAGGGGTGGTTTTCGATCAGTGGCAGCTCGGTGCCAAAGCGGGCCGGATCGGCCACGATGTTCTTCACCGCTTGCAGCTTGGGCACGTACATGCGGGTTTCGGCAGGCATGGTCAGATCGGTATAGCGGGTGCCCAGGCCCTGTTTTTCGTTGCGGGCGATGGCGCGCGCCACACTGCCTTCGCCCCAGTTGTAGGCGGCCAGCGCCAGATGCCAGTCGCCGAACATGCCGTAGAGCTTTTGCAGGTAGTCCAGCGCGGCGCGGGTGGATGCCAGCACGTCGCGCCGGTCGTCTCGGAAGGCGTTTTGCTTGAGGTCGAAATACGTGCCCGTGGCCGGCATGAACTGCCACATGCCCGCAGCCTTGGCGCTGGACACTGCCTGCGGGTTGAACGCGCTTTCGATGTAGGGCAGCAGCGCCAGCTCAGAGGGCATGCCGCGGCGTTCCAGCTCTTCGACGATGTGAAACAGGTACTTGCTCGAGCGCTCGGTCATGCGCTGCATGTAGTCGGGACGGCTGGCATACCACTGTTCACGGTCTTGCACCAGCTCGTGCTGCAGGTCGGGCATGGCAAAACCGCGGCGAATGCGATCCCACAGGTCTGCCGGCGCGCTGATGCCGGCGACCGCGTAGCCGTCCGTGCGCCCGGCAGTGATGGGCCGAAGCGGCCCTGACGGGTACACCGGTGTGTGGCTGGCGCCGGGGTGCGGGCTGGTGGATGAAGTCGGGTTTGTGGTGCTGGTGGTGGCGCAGCCAGCCAGCCAAAGCAGGCTGGCCAGCCACAGGATATGCAGGATTCTCATCGGTACTCGTTTTTCCATTGGCGCAGCGCGGCCAGCACGGATGCAGGCTCCTGTGGGTTCACGCTGGCATCAGCCCCCAGAGCCGCCTGGGCGACGGTGGCTTGGCGCGTGCGCAAAAAAGGGTTGATGGCGCGCTCTGTGGCGATGCTGGACGGCAGCGTGGGCTGCCCCGCCTGGCGCAGAGATTCGCAGTGGGCGGTGTATTCCTGCAGCGCGGCGTTGTCAGGCTCCACGGCGCGTGCGAACTTCAGGTTGGACAGCGTGTATTCGTGGGCGCAGCAGACGCGCGTGTCGCCCGGCAGCGCAGCCAGTGCGTCCAGCGAGACCTGCATTTGCGCGGGCGTGCCTTCAAAAATCCGGCCACAGCCGCCTGAAAACAGTGTGTCGCCACAAAACAGCAGCGGCCCGCCGTCCGCATGGGCGCAGTAGTAGGCAATATGCCCTGCAGTGTGCCCGGGCACATCCAGCACCACGAAGCGCAGGCCCAGTGCAGAGACGACGCTGCCGCCGGCCAGACGGGTGACGGGCTGGGGCATGGTTTCGGCGGCAGGGCCATAGACGGCGGCACCGGTGGCTTCGCGCAGCGCGTCCACGCCGCCTACATGGTCGCTGTGGTGGTGCGTGACTAGAATGGCCTGCAATGACAAGCCCATGCTGCCCAGCGCCTGCAACACTGGCGCAGCATCGCCCGGATCCACCACGATGGCGTGGTGCGTGTCGTGCAGCATCCAGATGTAGTTGTCAGAAAACGCAGGTAGCGGCAGCAAGGTCATGATCGGTGAAATTATAGGTTTGCACCATTGGTTCGACTCTGCGCCGGGCCGCTACCTGCTGACCTGGGAGCAAGAGCGCTACGACGAATTGGTGGCCGACATCTTCGGCTATCACGCGTTGCAGCTGGGCATGCCGGGCCTGCAGGCACTGCGTGGCAACCGCATGCCGCACCGCTGGCTGGCGCTGGGCGCGGGGCAGTTGCCGCTGATGCAGTCCGTCGGCGCCCCGGCAGCGCAACTGCTGGCCGAGCCTGTGGCCCTGCCGTTTGCACAGGCCAGCCTGGATCTGGTGGCGATGCCCCACACGCTGGAACTCAGCGCAGACCCGCATGCTGCGCTGCGCGAGGTGCAGCGCGTGCTGGTGCCCGAGGGGCGGGTGGTCATCAGCGGGCTCAACCCCTGGAGCCTGTGGGGCTTGCATCAGCGCCGTGCGCGGCTGTACCAGCGCTGCGGTGGAGGAGGCCGGCTGTATCTGCCCGACGTCGAGCTGATTGCGCCGGGACGTCTGCGCGACTGGCTGCGCCTGCTGGACTTCGAGCTCGACTCCATCAGCTTTGGTTGCTATCGCCCCGCGGTGACCACCGAGCGCTGGCTGCAGCGCCATGGCTGGATGGACGGTCTGGGCCCGCGTTGGTGGCCCATACTCGGGGCAGCTTATGTGATGGTGGCCATCAAGCGCGTCCACGGCATGCGGCTGCTGGAGCCCTTGTGGCGCAAGGCGCCCAAGTCTGCGGCCGTGAAGGCACAGGTGGCGCGGCTGCATTGAGAGGCTGATCGCCCGCCCTGATCGGGGCGGGCTTGTTGTTTTATTCAGGAGTCTTTTTTGAAGCAGGTGGTGATTTATACCGATGGTGCATGCAAGGGTAATCCGGGTCCCGGTGGCTGGGGCGCGGTGCTGCGTTCGGGCGAGCTGGAAAAAGAACTGTTTGGCGGCGAGCTGGGTACCACCAACAACCGCATGGAACTGATGGCCGTGATCCAGGCGCTGGGCGCGCTCAAGCGCCCGTGCCAGGTGGCGCTGTACCTGGACAGCCAGTACGTGCGCCAGGGCATCACCGAGTGGATCCACGGCTGGAAGAAAAAAGGCTGGCGCACCGCAGCCGGCCAGCCGGTCAAGAACGTGGAGCTGTGGCAGCGCCTGGACGATCTGGCGCACGGGGCGGGCCACCGCATCGAATGGCACTGGGTGAAGGGCCACGCAGGTGACCCGGGTAACGAGCGGGCCGACGCGCTGGCCAACAAGGGCGTGGAGCAGGCGCTGGGGCGTTAGCCCCCGACCGCCCTTGGCCCGCTGGCGCTGTTGTCGGGGGCTCAGGCGCTGGCGGTGATGGCCTGCACGGCCTCGTGAATGGCCTGCGCGGCCTGCGGGCGCACCAGGCGCGAGACCTCGTGGCCGTCTCGCAAGAAGATCAGCGTAGGCCAAAGCTTCACACCGAAGCTGCGGCCCAGGCGTTGGCCGGGGCCGTCCTCCACCTTGACGTGCCGCACCTCGTCGCGATCTTCCAGCGCCTGCTCGATGAGCAGCTGGGCGCGCTGGCAATGGCTGCACCAGGGCGCGCCAAACTCGATCACGGTGGCGCCTGGCAGTTGATCCACGGCCGCGCGGGCGGGCGGATGGGGCAGGTGGGTGGCGACAAAGGGCATGGCGGCTCCTTGTTTGCGGGGGGTGTGTTGTCAGCTTGCCGGGTCAGATCACGCCGTCGAACATCATCACATCGACCGGGTCGCCAGGTCCCACGCTGCCCTGGTCGTGGTGCAGCACGATGAGGCCGTTGGCCTGCACCATGGAACTGAGCACACCCGAGCCCTGGTTGCCGGTGGTGCGCACCTGCAGCGTGCCGTCCGCGGCCGTGGTGACCAGGCCGCGCTGGTATTCGGTGCGGCCGGGTTTCTTGCGGATGGCCTCGGTGGTCACGGCGCGCAGCAGCGGCGGCGCGGCGCGCGTGCAGCCCATCATGCGCAGCAGCGCGGGACGCACAAAGGCCAGAAAGGTGACCATCACCGCCACCGGATTGCCCGGCAGGCCAAACAGCACGCTGCCGGTTGCTGCGCCCTGAATGCTTTCATTTTGATAGCTGGAGGCGCTTGTCGTACAAGAGCTAGAGGCCGTTTTTTCTTGTGACGCTGGTGTGCCCGGCCGGATGCGGCCCACGGCCATGGGGCGCCCCGGGCGCATGGCGATGCGCCAGAACGCCACGTCGCCCAGCTGCTTCATCATGGTGCGCGTGTGGTCAGCCTCGCCCACGCTCACGCCGCCGCTGGTGATGACGGCGTCAGCCTGTGCGGCCGCGCGGCGAAAGGCGGCCTCCAGCAGTGCGGGCTCGTCGCGCACCACGCCCAGGTCGATCACCTGCACGCCCAGGCGCGTGAGCAGGCCGAAGACGGTGTAGCGGTTGCTGTCGTACACCGCGCCTTCGCGCGGTGGCTCGCCCAGGCTGAGGATTTCGTCGCCGGTCGAAAAATACGCCACGCGCAGGCGGCGATAGACGGTGACGGTTTTAAGCCCCAGACTGGCTACTAGCCCAATGGCAGCAGGCGTTAGAAGCTCTCCTTTTGATAGCGCAACCTGGCCTTGCATGAGGTCTTCGCCCAGCAGGCGCCGGTTGTCGCCGCGGCGCAGGACGTCGGGCGCGATGCGGATGCTGCCATCGGGTTGAGTGCTGGTGAATTCCTGCGGTACCACCGTGTCCAGCCCGGCGGGCATGATGGCGCCGGTCATGATCTTGACGCACTCGCCTGCAGCCACTTGGCCGACCCAGGCGGTACCGGCAAAGGCCGTGCCGCCCACGGGGCGCAGCACCAGGGTCTGGCCGGAATGCAACTGTGCGCCGTCGAAGGCAAAGCCGTCCATGGCGGAGTTGTCGTGCGGCGGCACGCTGACGGGCGACACCACGTCGCGCGCCAGCACGCGGCCCAGGGCGTCGAAGATGCCCACGTCTTCGGTTTCGGTCACGGGCGCCACCAGGCGCTGCAAAAAAGCGTTTACGTCGGCGGCGCGCAGGGCCTGCGGGTCGTAGCCCTGCAGCTCGGCGGCGATCTGGTCAATGGTTTTCATGCGGAATGCAGCAAAGCGCAGAAAAGAGGGAGGGTGGCTCAGGAGTTGCCCAGGCCCTCCAGGGTATACAGTTCGGCCAGGGTGTTGGCGTTGTGGAAGGCGTGCGGGTCGTCGCCCGGCTGGTCGAAGGGCACGATGGTGCAGGCGTGCTGCGCGGTCCAGAGGTCGATCTTGCGCCCGCCGCCCTGGGTAAAACGCACCAGGCTCTCGAGCAGCGCCACGCGCAGCAGGCAAAACACCGGCTGGGTGCGCACGCGCACGGCGCCGCTGTCATCCGTCTCGGGGGCGGCGGCCATGGCGATGTCGGCGCCTTCGCGATCGGCCGCCTGCGCCAGGCGCGCGGCCAGGTCTTGCGGGAATAGCGGCGTGTCGCAGGGCACGGTGAGCAGCCAGGACGTCTCGCAGCGCTCCAGCCCGGTCAGAAAGCCTGCCAGCGGACCGGCGTAGTCGGCCAGGCTGTCGGGCCAGACTGGCACGCCAAACGATTCGTAAGCCGCCAGGTTGCGGTTGGCGTTGATCATCACTTCGCCCACCTGGGGCGAAAGGCGCATCAGGGTATGCAGCGCCAGCGGCAGGCCACGAAAGCTTTGCAGGCCCTTGTCCACCCCGCCCATGCGGGAGCCGCGGCCGCCGGCAAGGATGAGGCCTGTGATGTCGTGGGTGTGGATCATGTAAACGTTGTGTTGCGTGTCGGGCGGCCTCAGCCTCTTGCCTCTCAGCCGCCGATGTAGCTCATCTCGATGCGGCGTCGGCCTTGGCCCTGGTCGGGCGGCAGGCTGGCGCGCAACTCGGAATAGCGGTCGCTGCGCCCTTGCCAGATGTGGGCGACGGCGGCGCTGATCTGTTCGTCGCTGGCGCCGCCGCGCAGCAGGCTGCGCAAGTCCCAGCCCTGCGCGGCAAACAGGCACAGGTACAGCCGCCCCTCCATGGACAGGCGGGCGCGGTTGCAATCGCCGCAAAAAGCCTGGGTGACGCTGCTGATGGTGCCGACCTCGCCCAGGCGCGGGTCGTGGCGACCGTCGGCGCCGGCGTAGCCCCAGCGCTGGGCGGTTTCGCCTGGCGATTGCGCGGCCAGGGGCACCAAGGGTAGATCGGCCTGCAGACGCGCGATGACCTCGGCTGAGGGCAGCACTTCGTCCATGCGCCAGCCGTTGGTGGCGCCCACGTCCATGTATTCGATGAAGCGCAGCGTGATGCCGGTGCCGCGAAAGTGCCGCGCCAGGGCTGGGATTTCGTGGTCGTTGGTGCCGCGCTTGACCACCATGTTCACCTTGATGTGGGCAAAGCCCGCAGCCTGCGCGGCCTCGATGCCGGCGAGCACTTCGGCCACCGGAAAGTCCACGTCGTTCATGCGGCGAAAAACGGCGTCATCCAGGCTGTCCAGGCTGACGGTGACGCGCTGCAGCCCGGCGGCCTTGAGCGCGCGCGCCTTGCGCGCCAGCAGCGAGCCGTTGGTGGTCAGCGTCAGGTCGGGGACTTGCCCTTCGAGGGTGCGCAGCGCCGACAGTTGCGCGACCAGTTTGTCCAGGTCTTTGCGCAGCAGCGGCTCGCCGCCGGTCAGGCGTATCTTGCGCACACCGTGCGCCAGGAACAGGCGCGCCAGCCGTGTGATCTCTTCAAAACTGAGCAGGTCGCTGTGCGGCAGGTAGCGGTAGTGTTTGTCAAACACTTCCTTTGGCATGCAGTAGCTGCAGCGGAAGTTGCAGCGGTCGGTCACGCTGATGCGCAGGTCGCGCAGCGGGCGACCGCGCGTGTCTGTCAGCAAGCCGGTGGGCGGCGCGGCGTTGACGGGCACGGTGGCGGCCAGGGGGGCCAGGCGCTCGTCAATCAGCGGGATGACACGTTCAGCCATGGTTAACCGATAAAAGCAGCAAGTGGGACAGCGCAGGGGCTGGCCGGCATTGTCATTCCAGCCAGCGGATGTTTTGCAGGATTTCGTCGAAAAAGCTGCGCAGCGTCAAAACGCTCATGCTGAAGGGATCGAAGTCCGCGCTGCTGGAGTACTTGAGGAACAGCTGACGGTTGGCCTCCACCGAGCCGATCAGTCCCATGGACCAGTTGCCAAAACGGCGGTGGGCAATTTCGGCAAAGTCCAGCACGGCCGTGTCGCGGTGGCGCGGATCGGCCAGCAGGCGGTGGTACAGCGCGTTGACCGCCAGGCGGTCGCCTTCGAGCTGCTGCAAAAAAATGCCGTTGTTCAGGCACAGCGCGCCGGTGATGCCTGCAGCGGCGTTGTTGCGCCGGGAGGCGCCCAGAATGTCCTTGATATCCATCGGGCCGAGCACGCGCGCGGCGCGGCTGGCGTAAGTCAGTTGAATCAGCATCGTTTTCTCCTGCGTTGCAGTGTGGCAGATCGGGCTTTGGCAGGGCAAGGCGTTGCCCCAAAGCCCGTGCTACCGCAACGGCTGATGGCGCCTCTGCGCCTGGCCGGGGGGGTGCATTGAGTTTGGTCGGCTCTTGTTTTACGAACCGCGCTGCTGCATGGGTGCTGCGCCGTTCGTCGCGGCGGCCGGGGGCGATGCCCTGCCTGGGGCCTTGTTCGCCGTCTGGCCAGGGGCGTCGGGCGAGGGGCGGTAGAACTGTGGGTAGTAGTGCTTGACCCCGTCGCCGCTGAAGTCCCAGCCGGTGCACTGGCCCAGGTAGCGCGGGGGCTCGTCGCCTGTGCTGTGGAAGGCCGCATGGATGGTCTGGAATGCCGCCGTGGCCATGTTGAACAGCAGCTCGCGCAGGTGGGTGCAGCCGGCTACGCCGCCCAGATGATCCTGGATGGAATGGCGCCAGCCGCGCGCCATGCTGCAGCCCACCATGCTTTGCAGCGCGCGCTGGGCCTGGCTGCAGCCGCCCAGGGGGTGAGCGTCCATGGCGGACTCGATGGCGTGCACCACCAGTTGATCGTCCACCGTCAGGCGCAGCAGCATGTGGTGAATGGGGTCGCCCGCGGGGCGCACCTTGCCGGGCTGACGCATCAGGGGCTGGTCATGGGCCTTGCTGTCGTGCAGTTCTCCCTCTATGTCCCACAGGCCGTCTTCTCGCTCGAAGCCTTGATAGACGATGCGCCGGGTGTGGCTGGGGGTGCGGGGAGCTGGAGGTGACAGTGGCATGTGTGGCAATGGCTGGCAGGAGTAGCCGGTTGAAGGTGAAGGCGTGTGAGTTCTGGGTGGCCAAAGATGGCCTTGGTGCTTGCGGGCCCTGTGGCGAATGCTATCAAGTCAGGGGCCTTCTTGCGCGGCGGCTGCTCACAGCCGGCTGTCCACGCTGTTGCGCATGGCGGCCAGCGCTACGGCGTCCAGGGCTTCGTCCACCACGGTTTGCTGCGTCAGCACGCGCAGCCGGTCTTGAGCGATGAGCTCGTTGAGCAACCTCAAGGTCATGGAATGGGTGCGACCACTGGCGTCGGTGAACAAAAACAGTTTGCCGTGCGGACCCACCCACGATAGCTGGGCGCGCTGGCATTGGCCGTTCAGCAAAAGATCAACCCAGGTGCCGACGGCCAGGCCGGCAGGCGTGGTCGGTGTGTGTGTGCCGTTGGCGCCTGGCATTGCGCCCGGGGCACCGGTGCTCGTGGCGACATCCATGAAGCCCGATTCGGCGGCCTCCAGAGGGGCCACCCAGGGTTCATCGTCTGCGCGCAGGGCAGGGCGGCTCTCGGTTTGCAAGGGCAGCGGCTCGGCCGTGGGTGACGACTTGAAGGCGCCCTGGTGCAGCAGCATCAGCTGCTCAAAGAAAGCGCGGGTCTGCTGTGGCGGGTAGTCGATCAGGCTCAGTCCGCTGCGCAGCTTTTCCAGCAAGGTGGGTACCAGGCGCGCCAGGCGGGCGCTGTTCAGGCGGGTCAGCGCAGGCTGTGCGCTCCACAGCAGAGCGTCCACCACTTCCCGGTAGCGGCCGGGGTCGGCGCTGCCGGTCTGGTCGGCCAGGCGCGCCTGGGCCATCACCTGCGCCCAGGGGCCCAGCACGAAGCGGGAGATTTCTGCTGGCACCTTGTCGATTTGGGGCAGCAACGAAAGGTCGCCCGAGAGCTTGGCCGCCAGCAGGTGGCGCTGTTCGGCGTGCTGCAGCGCTTCGATGGCGCGCAGGCGCTCTTGCTTGCTGACTTGCTCGCGCGCTGCCCAGGCGGCTTGCAGCTGCTGCAGTGCATGTTCAAAGGGTTCGGGGCCGTCGATATCCGCACTGGCCAGCGGCCCGGCGATCTCCAGCAGCGACTGCAGGAATGCCTTGAATTCGGGCGCCTGTTGGCTGTTGAAGGCCAGGCTGCGGCTGGTGATTTCCTGCAGCAGTCGGCGCGCTGCGTGTTCCTTGTCGTTGAAAAACCGGGGGTCTGCCAGGGCCAGCTGCAAAAGCGCGGGCTCCAGCGTGCGGATGAATTGCTGTACAGGCCACAGCAGGCGGCTGTCGCGCGCGATGTTGTCCACCATCAGCGACACCACTTCCATGCTCAGCGCACGGGCCAGCCCGCCGGGCTGGCGGCACAGCACTGCGTACTGTGCGCCGGCGCCGCTGTCAGCGCCGGGCCGGGCGCGTTGGTTGTCCAGTCGCTCCATGAGGTGATCCACCTGCTGCATCTCCTGCAGCGCCTCCAGGGCCGCGGGCACGGTGGCATCAAAATCCGGCGCGGGCAGATCGGGCAGATCGGGCAATTGAAGCGCGTCACCGGACTCGAAGTCGCGCGCGAACTGCTCGCCAAAACTGGCCGCAGGGGCTGGCGATGGGTGCGCGGTTGTGGTGTGGCCGAGCTCTCC
>NZ_JBFWLZ010000006.1:75907-116382 GCF_050251835.1 Diaphorobacter sp.
CGGGCAGATCGGGCAGATCGGGCAATTGAAGCGCGTCACCGGACTCGAAGTCGCGCGCGAACTGCTCGCCAAAACTGGCCGCAGGGGCTGGCGATGGGTGCGCGGTTGTGGTGTGGCCGAGCTCTCCGGTCAACAGGCGGCGCAGGCGATCGAGCGTCAGCAGCGAATCAAGCTGACTGGTTTGTGCGGGCTGCCGTGCGGGCTGACCCGCGCCGGTAGCGCTGAACTGCTGGCCGAGATGTCCGCTGGCCTGCGCCAGAGGGTCAGGCTCCATGCCCGGGCTGGCGCCGCTGTCCGGTGGCGGCAGGTAAACATAGCGTCCATTGGGCTGGCGCAGGGCGTAGCCCAGGGGCTGCACGCCGCTGTGCCTGAGCTGCTGCAGCAACGCCAGATACAGCTTGCGCAATTCGTCGCCCAGCGCAGGCGCCATGTGCGCCATCCAGTCGTTGCGCATCTGGTTGGTGAGCTGCATTTGTGACACCACTACCTGCAGCGCCTGCACGAAGGTGATGGGGCGAAGGGGGTTTTTCTCCGGCTGCACCTTGGATAAGCCCTGGACTGCGCCCATCATTGCGTCGAGCTCTGCCAGCGGCCCCTCCACAGCAGGGGCCAGCGCCTGCAAGGCGCGGGCGCGTTCGACACTTTCGCTGATCTGCGTCTCGTCCATCAGCTCCAGCTCGTCGAATTGCACGCTGGACAGCGCTCGCCTGGTCTGATTTGTGTCGGCTTCCTGGTGGATCGCCACACGCAGCGCCGCGGGGTAGCGCTCGGTTAGCACGTCGCCCAGCCGGGCCAGCTGCTGGCGCGCCTGCATCATCGCGTAGTGCTCGCCTGCCGTGCGCGCCTGGTCTTCCCGGGCCTTCAGGGACAGGCGCGTGGCCTCCAGCACCAGTTCCAGCAGGTGCCTGGAGTTGGCCAGCACGTCGTGGATGAGGCGCTGACCGAGCTTGGCGTAGTGTTGGCCTGGGTCTGTGGAGGTGGTGGGTTTCGCTGTAATCATCGGGTCAACATAAACCGGTGTGCCCGGCATGGTACGGCACACAGGTTCTTGCAGCGGCACACTGGCTCGCGCACCGGCGCGCCGGTGCGCGGGCGACGCAGGCGTGTCAGCCTGCGTGGAACTTGACCACCAGCGGCACGATGAGCAGCGCCACGATGTTGATGATCTTGATCAGCGGATTGACGGCCGGGCCGGCCGTGTCCTTGTAGGGGTCGCCCACGGTGTCGCCGGTGACGGCCGCCTTGTGCGCCTCTGAGCCTTTGCCGCCGTGGTGGCCGTCTTCGATGTATTTCTTGGCGTTGTCCCAGGCGCCGCCGCCGGTGCACATGCTGATGGCCACGAACAGGCCGGTGACGATGGTGCCCATCAGCAGCCCGCCCAGCGCCTTCGGGCCCAGTGCCAGGCCCACCACGATGGGCACCACGACGGGCAGCAGGCTGGGGATGATCATCTCCTTGATGGCAGCGCTGGTCAGCATGTCCACGGCGCGGCCGTATTCGGGCTTGGCCGTGCCTTCCATGATGCCGGGGATGTCGCGGAACTGGCGGCGCACCTCCACCACCACGGCGCCCGCCGCGCGGCCCACGGCTTCCATGGCCATGGCGCCGAACAGGTAGGGAATCAGCCCGCCAATGAACAGGCCCACGATCACCATCGGGTCTGACAGGTCAAACCGTATGGCCTGGCCGAAGCTCTCCAGCTTGTGGGTGTAGTCGGCAAACAGCACCAGCGCGGCAAGGCCGGCCGAGCCGATGGCGTAGCCCTTGGTCACGGCTTTGGTCGTGTTGCCCACGGCGTCCAGCGGGTCGGTGATGTCGCGCACGCTGCTGGGCAGCTCGGCCATTTCGGCAATGCCGCCGGCGTTGTCGGTAATGGGGCCGTACGCGTCCAGCGCCACCACGATGCCCGCCATGCTGAGCATGGACATAGCGGCCACGGCAATGCCATACAGGCCGGCCAGCGTGTACGACACGATGATCGCCGCGCACACGAACAGCACCGGCCAGGCCGTGGAGCGCATCGAGACGCCCAGCCCCGCGATGATGTTGGTGCCGTGGCCGGTGGTGGAGGCCTGGGCGATGTGGCGCACCGGCGAATACTGCGTGCCGGTATAAAACTCGGTGATCCACACCAGCGCCGCCGTCAGCACCAGGCCCGTGGCGCAGGCGCCAAACAACCTGGCCTGCGCACCAGTGCCACCCAGGGCGTTGTCGGGGATCACCCAGGCGGTCACGAACCAAAACGCAACCAGCGACAGCACACCCGCCACGGCCAGGCCGCGGTACAGCGCCGGCATCACGTTGCGCATGCCCGGCCCGGCCTGCACAAAAAAGCAGCCGATGATGGAGGCGATGATGGACACCGCCCCCAGCGCCAGCGGATAGGCCACCGCCGCCAGCGGCGCCGCACCCACCAGCAGCGCGCCCAGCACCATGGTGGCGATCAGCGTGACGGCGTAGGTCTCGAACAGGTCGGCCGCCATGCCGGCGCAGTCGCCCACGTTGTCGCCCACGTTGTCGGCAATCACGGCGGGGTTGCGCGGGTCGTCCTCGGGGATGCCGGCCTCCACCTTGCCCACCAGGTCGGCGCCCACGTCGGCGCCCTTGGTGAAGATGCCGCCGCCAAGGCGGGCAAAGATGGAAATCAGCGACGAGCCAAACGCAAAGCCGATCAGCGGGTTGAGCAGCGCCGACAGGTTGGCCGTGGGCGTGAGCTGGCCGTTGCCGATCAGAAACCAGGCGAAGGCCGTCACCCCCAGCAGGCCCAGGCCCACCACCAGCATGCCCGTGATGGCCCCGCCGCGAAACGCCACCTGCAGCGCCGGGCCCAGCCCCTGCGTGGCGGCCTGGGCCGTGCGCACGTTGGCGCGCACCGACACATTCATGCCGATGAAGCCGCAGGCACCGGAGAGCACCGCGCCGATGACAAAGCCCACGGCCGTGGTGCCGTCAAGAAACACGCCAATCAGCACTGCCAGCGCCACGCCGACGATAGTGATGGTCTTGTACTGCCGCGCCAGATAGGCGGCAGCGCCGGCCTGTATGGCACCGGCGATCTCCTGCATGCGGGCGTTGCCCGCGTCCTTCGACAGAATCCAGCTGCGCGCCCACAAACCGTAGGCCACGGCAATCAGTCCGCAAACCAGGGCCAGGATGGCGGGGGCAGTCAGCGCCGAGGTGGATGCATCCATTCGTAATCTCCGTCGGTTGTCAGTTGCACGGGGTGCAAGCGGGGCGCTTCGGGGCGCCTGTGCGTGCGGGGCGTTGCCTGCTCGTGCGTCCGGCGCTGCGGGAGCCGATGGGCCAACGTGGTCATTTAACGCGAAACACCCGGTTGCAAGCAAGCAGCAAGAAGCCTGCGCCTAAAATCACCGGCCGCACCGCATTGCACCGAACCCATGGCCATCACCAGGCTGGCGGGGTGGCAGTCGTGTCATACCAACCACTCAATTCCCAAAACCATGTCGCTGAACAACGTCAAGCCCGGCAAGAACATTCCTGAAACTTTCAACGTGGTGATCGAGATTCCTGCGGAATCCGACCCCGTCAAGTACGAGGTGGACAAGGAATCGGGCGCTGTCTTCGTGGATCGCTTTTTGACCACGGCCATGTATTACCCCTGCAACTACGGCTACGTGCCCCAGACCCTGTCGGGCGACGGCGACCCGGTGGACGTGCTGGTGATCACGCCTTACCCGCTGCACCCTGGCGTGGTGGTGCCTTGCCGCGCGCTGGGCATCCTGAAGATGGAAGACGAAGCCGGCGTTGATGGCAAGGTGCTGGCCGTGCCCACCACCAAGATCCTGAAAATGTACGAGCCTTGGAAGACGGTTGAGGACGTGAACCCGATGCGCCTGAAGGCCATCAGCCACTTCTTCGAGCATTACAAAGACCTGGAAGAGGGCAAGTGGGTCAAGGTGCTGGGCTGGGAGGGTATCGAGGCTGCCCACAAGGAAATCCTGGACGGCGTGGAAAACTTCAAAAACGCCTGACCTATTGTCAGAATTGGTAACGGCGCACTGCTATGCTGCGCCGCACGCGCACCGCACGCGCACCGCAGGTGGCCGGCAGGTATCGATTGCGGTGCCTGCACAGGCCCAAGCTCCAGGAGTATTCATGTCGTCCTTCTCTTTTCAGCGCCCCACAACCGGCGCAGCCGCTGCCGCCGCCAGCAACGCAGCGGAGTACTTGACTTTCCGCCTGGGTCAGGAGGAGTACGGCATCGACATCTTGCGCGTGCAGGAGATCCGCTCTTACGAGCAGCCCACGCGCATGGCGCACGCGCCCGAGTTCATCAAGGGCGTGATCGACCTGCGCGGCGTCATCGTGCCGATCGTGGATCTGCGCCTCAAGCTGGGTTGCAGTACCGCTGACTACACCGACTTCACTGTGGTCATCATTCTGAATGTGGGCGGCACGGTGCTGGGCGCCGTGGTGGATGCCGTGGCCGATGTGGTGGCGCTGCCGGCCGACTCCATCAAGCCGGCGCCGCAGTTCCAGAGCCAGCTGGATTCTGCTTTTGTGCGTGGCATCGCCACGGTGGGCGAGCGCATGCTGATTGTGGTGGACATCGAGTCTTTGCTCAGCAGCTCCGAGCTGGGCTTGGTACAGGCGGTAGCGGCCGGCTGACCTGGCTGTTTTCTTTGCTTGAAGATGTCTAACGCGCCCGTCCGGGCGCGTTTTCGTTGGTGTTGGTCACGGGTGTTTTTGCCTGAACGGGCTGCGGCCGCGCAGGTCTTCCAGATAGTGGGCCATGCCTTCGCCCTCGCGGGCCAGAAAGCGATCCACCGCGTCGGCGAAGGCCGGGTGGGCCAGCCAGTGGGCGCTGCTGGTCTGCACGGGCAGCAGGGCGCGGGCCATTTTGTGCTCGCCCTGCGCGCCGCCTTCAAAGCGCTGCACGCCCTGGGCGATGCACCAGGCGATCGGCTGGTAGTAACAGGCCTCAAAGTGCAGGCAGTCCACCCGTTCCAGCGCCCCCCAGTAGCGGCCATAGGCGATATGTTGAATGTTGTTTTGGCCTGTAGCGCAGTCAGGGCGAGCGCTAAGCGCTATCAAACTGCTAGCAACACGGCGCCCTTCACGCTCGGCCACGAACAGCACCCAGGCCTCGGGCATGTGTTGCTGCATCTGGGCGAAGAAGGCGCGGGTCAGATAAGGCGGGTTGCCGTGCTCCAGGTAGGTGCGCTCGTAGCAGCGATAGAAAAAGTCCCAGTCGTCGGTTGTGATCTCGCGGCCGCGCAGCACGCGAAACACCACACCCGCCTGCTGCACGCGGCGGCGCTCCTGGCGGATTTTCTTGCGCTTGTCTTGCGCCAGAGAGGCCAGAAAGTCGTCAAAGTCTGCAAACGGAGCTGCATCAGCCGGGCGTTGGTTGTGCCAATGAAACTGCACCGTGTGGCGCAGCATCAGCCCGGCCGCGCGCGCGGCGGCCAGGTCATCATCAGACGCGAACAGCAGGTGCAGCGACGACAGGCCTGCTGCGCCCGCCCAGCCGACCAGCGCCTGCAGCAGCGCAGCGCGGGCGGGTTCGTCGCACGCCAGTAGCCGCGTGCCGGGTACCGGCGTGAAAGGCACGGCCGCCACGGCTTTGGGGTAGTAGGCCAGGCCGTGGCGCTGGTAGGCGTCGGCCCAGGCCCAGTCAAAGACATATTCGCCGTACGAATGCGCCTTCACATACACCGCGCAGGCCGCACACAGCGTGTCGCCCTGCCATAGCGTGACAAAGCAGGGCGCCCAGCCCGTGTGCGGCGTGGCGCTGTCGCTGATGTGCAGCGCCGCCAGGTAGGCATGGCGCATGAACGGTGTGGGCTGAGACTGCCGGCGCAGCAGCGCGTCCCAGGCGGCGGGGTCGATCTGGTGCGGGGAGTCCAGCAGCCGCAATGTGTAGCTGGGAGGTGGGGGGGGAAACACGGGCGTGGCGCGCATGTGCAGGGCAGGGCTTGAGGCGGGCAAAACGAGAGTGATCGGGGGCGCAAGCCGGGACAAGTGCAGTGCCGGCACCCGGCAGGCGCTCATCATGGCGCCAAAAGCGTTACCCGGAGGGGCATGGGGGCTACGGGCATAATCAAATGACTCTTTTCTCCTTGCCCTATGCCATTTGTCATCAGCATTGCACAGCTCAATTTCACGGTGGGCGACGTGCCGGGCAATGCCCAAAAGATCATCCATGCGGCGCGCCAGGCCCATGCAGCCGGGGCACGACTGCTGCTGACGCCCGAGCTGGCACTGTGCGGTTACGCGGCCGAGGATCTGTTCCTGCGGTCGGCCTTCCTGTCGGCCTGCGAGCAGGCGCTGGCCGAGGTGGCAGCCGCCACCGCCGCGCTGCCCGGGCTGACCGTGGTGGTGGGCCACCCGCGGCGACTGAACCACCTGGCCGACGAGGCCGCAGATGAGGCTGGACATGGCCTGTGCCACAACGCCGCCAGTGTGCTGCGCGCGGGCCGCACCGAGCACACCTACGCCAAGCAGTATCTGCCCAACTACGGCGTGTTTGACGAGCGCCGCTACTTTCTGCCCGGCGAGGGCAGCTGCGTGTTCGAGGTCGAGGGCGTGCGCATCGGTCTGCTGATCTGCGAGGACGCCTGGTACCCCGGCCCCGCCCGCCGCGCGCAGCAGGCCGGCGCGCAGATGCTGGTCACCCTGAACGCGTCGCCCTATCACCTGGGCAAGGGCGCCGAGCGCGAGCAGGTCATGCGCGAGCGTGTGCTCGAGACCGGCCTGCCCCTGGTCTATGCGCACCTGGTGGGCGGGCAGGACGAGGTGGTTTTTGAAGGCCGGTCGTTCGCCTTGAACGCCGACGGCAGCGTGGCGGCGCGCGCCCCAGGTTTTGAAGAAAAAATGCTGCTAGCCCAGGTAAGTCAAGCGCAGTCAGCTATCACTATTGAAGCAGAAGTGGCGCCACGCGAGAGCTGGGAGGCTGAG
This sequence comes from Diaphorobacter sp., assembly GCF_050251835.1. Taxonomy (NCBI): domain Bacteria; kingdom Pseudomonadati; phylum Pseudomonadota; class Betaproteobacteria; order Burkholderiales; family Comamonadaceae; genus Diaphorobacter; species Diaphorobacter sp. Next base: position 82,829 of record NZ_JBFWLZ010000006.1, read on the forward strand.
CTGTGGTCTGCCCTGGTGCTGGGTGTGCGCGACTATGTGGGCAAGAACGGCTTTCCGGGTGTGCTGCTGGGACTGTCGGGGGGTATCGACTCGGCCCTGGTGCTGGCGATTGCGGTGGACGCACTGGGTGCGGACAAGGTGCGCACGGTGATGATGCCGTCGCCCTACACGGCCGACATCAGCTGGATTGACGCGCGCGACATGGCCGCTCGCCTGAAGGTGCGCTACGATGAGATCGCCATTGCACCGCAATTCGAGGCCTTCAAGACCGCGCTGGCGCCGCAGTTCGCAGGTTTGCCCGAGGACACAACCGAGGAAAACCTGCAGGCGCGTATCCGCGGCACATTGCTGATGGCGCTGTCCAACAAGTTTGGCAGCCTGGTGCTGACCACCGGCAACAAAAGCGAGATGGCCACCGGCTATTGCACTTTGTATGGCGACATGGCCGGCGGATTTGCGGTCATCAAGGACGTGGTCAAGACCCGTGTGTTTGCACTGGCGCGCTGGCGCAACGCGCATGACCCCTTTGGCACCGGTGCCGGTCCCATTCCGGAACGCATCATCACGCGCCCGCCCAGCGCAGAGCTGCGGCCCGACCAGACCGATCAGGACAGTCTGCCGCCCTACGAGGTGCTGGACGCCATCGTCGAGCGCTACATGGAAAACGATGAGCCCGTGGGCGACATCGTGCGCGCCGGTTTTGCGCAGTCCGACGTGGAGGGCGTGACCCGGCTCATTCGCATCAACGAGTACAAGCGCCGCCAGGCACCGATCGGTGTGCGCGTCACGCGCCGCAGCTTTGGCAAGGACTGGCGCTATCCGATCACCAATAAATTCAAGGGCTGAGCCGCAATGTCCGTCCCGGCCGCGCCCGCAGTTTCATCCATATTCCAGGAGTCCACGTCATGCAAATGATCACCGCCGTCATCAAGCCCTTCAAGCTGGAGGAAGTCCGCGAGGCGTTGGCCGAGTGTGGCGTGACCGGGCTGACGGTGACCGAAGTCAAGGGCTTCGGCCGCCAAAAGGGCCACACCGAGCTCTACCGAGGCGCGGAATATGTGGTGGATTTTCTGCCCAAGGTCAAAATTGAGGTGGTGGTGCGCAGCCAGGATGTGGATCGCTGCGTGGATGCCATCGTGGCCGCGGCGCGCACCGGCAAGATTGGCGATGGCAAGATTTTTGTGACCGCCGTGGAGCGCGTGGTACGCATCCGCACCGGAGATCTGGACGACGCCGCCATTTGAGCGCTCTACTCCAGACGCCGTACCGGCTTGCGCGCCGGTACGTTCAGCGGTGCGTTGAATTCAGCGATGCGTTCAGATCACACTGCGCAGTGTGATCGTTTCGGCATTGACGCCAGCATCCTGCACCAGCGAGGCAAGCAGGGCGTGGGGCTCTGCGCCGGTGCGAATCAGATCCATCTGCCAGTCGCTCATGAGGCCGTTGTGCACGGCATGCTGCAAAAAGCCCAGCATGCTGCTGTAGTAGCCATCGATGTCCAGCAGGCCGATGGGCTTGTCGTGATAGCCCAGCTGGCGCCAGGTCCAGACCTCGAACAGCTCCTCCAGCGTGCCTATGCCGCCCGGCAGGGCGATGAAGGCGTCGCAACGCTCGGCCATCATGGCCTTGCGCTCGTGCATGGTGTTGACGATGTGCAGCTCGTCGCACAGATGATTGGCCAGTTCTTTGTCCACCAGCGCCTGTGGAATCACGCCCACCACACGCCCGCCAGCCTGGCGCGTGGCCTCGGCCACCGTGCCCATGAGGCCGCTGAGCCCACCGCCATACACCAGCTGTCCGCCGCGCTGTCCTATCCAGCGGCCCACGGCCACTGCGGCTTCGGTGAACAAAGGGTTGTTGCCCGGACGCGAGCCCAGGTAAACGCAGATTGAAAAGGCGACATCAGCCATGTGCAAACCTCTGGTAAATCGCAGCGGCCCACACGCCGGCGCATAGCAGTAGGCTCAGCAGCACGGCCGCGCTGCCCAGGTCTTTGGCGCGCTTGGACAGTTCGTGCAGTTCCGGACCGATGCGGTCGGTGGCTGCTTCGATTCCCGAGTTGAGCAGTTCGACCACCATCACCAGCACTACAGCCCCTGCCAGCACCGCCGTTTCTACCCAACTGCGGCCCAGCCAGAACGACAGGGGCAACAGTACCACTGCGGCCCAGACTTCCTGGCGGAACGCCTCTTCACTCCAGCCGAACCGCAAACCCTCCAGTGAGTAGCCGATCGCATGCCACAGCCGGCTCAGGCCGGTGCGCTGCTTGTGGGGGTGAGGAGTGGGCTGATTGGGCATGTGGCAAAGGTTTTCGGGGCAACCCGGTTGCAGGGCTGCGGGATTCGCGGTGGGGGTGTTCGCCTCGGACAGGCGATGTGGCTCATTTCTTTTTTTGCTGGCGCGGTGGCGGCTCGTGGTGTACCAGTCGGGTGCCCGCCAGAGCATCGTGCCAGAACTGGCCTTGCGGGTGAAAGCGGCTCAGCAACGCCCAGATGACCACCCAGCCCATGACCATCGCCGCCGCGCCGCTGCCGGACTGTTCCAGCACACGCACCAACGCCAGCGGCGGCAAAAACCAAAGCCAGCAAAGCACATAACGCAGCAGCGCGCGCGGCTGACTGAGAGGGCGGCCTTGCCGATCCACCACACGGATGTGCCAGGTTTTCATGGCCAGGGTGTGCCCGTGGGACCAGAACCAGACGAAATAAATGCCAAAAACAACGAACAGAAAAGCCTGAAGGGCGTGGCGGTTGTCCAGCGCGTGGCGTGTCTGCGTCAAGGTGCTGAAGAGGTAGGCGGCAACGAACACCACGCCGAACATCAGCATGCCCTCATAAAGCCAGCAGGCCATGCGTCGGCGCAACGCGGGCGCCAAGCCTTTTGCAGCAGCCACCGTGGGTGCGGACACGACTGAGTCGGTAGGCTGGCGAGGGTGTGGCGGGCTCGAGACGGGCATGCAAAAAAGTCGCGGTTGCAGTGCGCCGAGTTTACTGGGACGGGTACCCCGGCGTTGCCTGATCCTGGGTGGGGGCAGCCCAGGGTTCGGGCTCGGAGGCTGGTCGTAGCGGAGGCAGCGACGCAGCTACCGCAGAAGGCATGGAAACGGGAGCCGTCTCTACAACGGTGGGTGGCGCAACCGGTAGCGCCTGCGGGATGTGCGAAGGCTCAGGCACGACGATCTTGGGCGGATTGGGTACCGCTGGCGGGGTGTTGATGGCGGCCGGCACGCGCGCCAACTTCTTGGGGGATACGGGCCGAACCGCCGTTGCTGCGCCGGCAGGCTTGGGCGCCGCCTTGGCTGCCAGTCGTTTTTTCTCTTCGGCGCTAAGAGCCTGGTAGGCCTCCCACTGGGCACGTTTGCTTTCAGCGGGCAGCTTGGCCGCTGCGGCAAAGTTCAGTCGCGCCTGGCTGCGCTGCTGAGCGCTCAGGCTCGCCCAATCGGTGATGCGCTCGAGCATCTTCGTTTGTTCTTCGGGGGAGAGAGCATGAAAGCCAGCCGCAAGATGAAGCCAATTGCGCTTTTGCACCTCGCTGAGCAGGCTCCAGCGATTGGCTAGCGGATACAGGGCTTCCTTCTGAGGCGTGCTCAGCTCACTCCAGAGGGGCGAAGCCTCGGGCTGTGGCGTTAGCTGAGACTTGCCCAGGGCCCGGTGCGTGCCAGTACCCAGGGCCTGCAGTGGCACAGGAGTACTGGGCGCTACACGTGTGTACGCAGCAACCCACCAGCCCGCCAGTGCCAGCGTGCCCAACAATACAAAAGCCAGCACAAATGCTGGCATTGCGTGGCGTGGGGCTGGGGCGGATGTTGCGTGCATGCGGGCGTTGGCAGGAGCTGGGCTTATTGCGCCTGGTTCGCTGTTTTCAGGAACTGAAGAAAGCCCGGGTCAGCATAGGCGGAAGGAGGCAGGTCGTCCGTGAGCAATGCGGAGTCCACTTCCGCGATCTCGTTGGCCACGGTTTCGTCTTGCACCAGGTTCACGAACACCAAGCCCACGGCCAGTGCCGTCAGCGGTATGGCCGAAACCAAGGCGCGCCACCAGTTGCCGCCCTCGCTGCCCCAGCCTCCCAAAGTGGCGGTGGAGCCGCTCGAGTGCACTTGCTTGGCCACTGATGCGCGGCGCGCCGGTTGCGCCGCGGGCCGCTTGCGCCTGGCCAGCGCCTGGGTGCGCGCGGCGCGCAGGCGCTCGGTGATGTCGTACGGCAGGTCGGCGTTGCTCAGGGTGAGGCACGAGGCAATGCGGCGCGCATAAGCATCAGCAGCCTGAATGGTCTCTGTGGGGAGTTCTGGGGGTCGGTTCATAGCACGATTCCTTTGGCCTTCAGTGCCTTGCTGAGGGTTTGGATGGCGCGAAAGCAGTGTGTCTTGACACTGCCTTCAGAGCAACCCATGGCGGCTGCCGTCTCCGCGACGTCCATTTCTTCCCAGTAACGCATCAGGAATGCCTCTCGTTGACGCGCTGGCAATTGCTGGATCTCCAACTCGATGTCGCGCAGCACCTGTGATCGCCGCACGAGATCTTCGGTGCTTTGTACCGTCTCGCCCGCAGGCGTGCCGGAATGGACTTCGAGAAAATCGAAGTCTGCGCCATCTTCGTTCGGGCCCTCAAAGTCGCTCAGGCTGGAAAACAGCGCGTTGCGGGTTTTCTGGCGGCGAAACCAGTCCAGCGTGGAGTTGGACAGGATGCGGTGAAACAGCATGGGCAATTCGCCCGGCGGCTTGTCGCCATAGTGTTCGGCGAGCTTGAGCATGCTGTCCTGAACGATGTCCAGGGCTGCTTCCTCGTTGCGGACATGGTACAGCGTGCGCTTGAAAGCGCGCTTTTCCACGCTCTTGAGGAATTCGGAAAGCTCTTGTTCGGTTGCCAAAAGAAATAGGCCTGTGATGGACCGGCAAAAGTGCTGCGGCGAGACGGGCTCATGGCGCAAACTTCAAACAGCGGATTATGGCATTCAGATTGAATTTTTACGCTTGTGCCCGAAACACGGTGTTGCGGTGCAATAATCCGTGCTGCAATTCAAAAAGGCAAACGGGTCTCGATCCGGCGTAGCACTCCTAGCGCCTATGGTCGAGGCCTCAAGTCCCGAGTCGGCTTCACGAGAGCACGTTCGAGGGGCACCCAAGGTTTTTCGTTAGAGAAATTCGCAAAGGTTGATCATGGAAATCTCCAAAGCCGAACTCACTTCGGCCGCTGCCGCGACTCACGGCACTCCCTCACACGCAACAGGCCCTCAGGATCTGATGGGCGCTGAAATCCTTGTCAAGGCCCTGCAGGCCGAGAACGTCCAGTACATGTGGGGCTATCCCGGCGGGGCCGTGCTTTACATCTACGACGCGCTGTACAAGCAAGACACCATCCAGCACGTTCTGGTGCGCCATGAACAGGCGGCCGTGCACGCCGCCGATGGCTACGCGCGTGCCACAGGCGAAGTGGGTGTGGCGCTGGTGACTTCCGGCCCCGGGCTGACGAATGCCGTCACCGGTATCGCCACGGCCTACATGGATTCGATCCCCATGGTGATCATCTCCGGCCAGGTGCCCACTGCCGCCATCGGGCTGGATGCCTTCCAGGAGTGCGACACGGTGGGCATCACGCGCCCCATTGTCAAGCACAACTTCCTGGTCAAGGACGTGCGCGACCTTGCGTTGACGCTGAAAAAAGCCTTCCACATCGCGCGCACCGGTCGCCCCGGCCCCGTGGTGGTGGATATCCCGAAGGACGTTTCTTTCAAGAAGACCGCCTTTCACGGCTACCCCGCAAGTGTGGAGATGCGCTCCTACAACCCCGTCAGGAAGGGGCATGGCGGCCAGATCCGCAAGGCGCTGCAACTGCTGCTGACGGCCAAGCGTCCTTACATCTACACCGGCGGCGGCGTGCTGCTGGGTAATGCCACTGCCGAGCTGCGCACGCTGGTGGACATGCTGGGTTACCCGGTTACCAACACGCTGATGGGCCTGGGTGCCTACCCGGCGACTGATCGCAAGTTCCTGGGCATGCTGGGCATGCACGGCACCATCGAGGCCAACAACGCCATGCAAAACTGCGACGTGCTGCTGGCCGTGGGCGCGCGCTTCGACGACCGTGTGATCGGCAATCCCAGGCACTTCGCGCAAAACGATCGCAAGATCATCCACATCGACATCGATCCGTCGAGCATCTCCAAGCGCGTCAAGGTCGACATCCCCATCGTGGGCGATGTGAAAGAGGTGCTGACAGAGCTGATCGCCATGATCCGCGAAGCCTCGACACGCCCCGATGCCGGCGCCTTGTCGTCCTGGTGGGATCAGATCGAGGCCTGGCGCGGGCGCGACTGCCTCAAGTATGACCGTGGCAACACCGAGGTCATCAAGCCCCAGTACGTGATCGAGACGCTGTGGAACATGACCCGCGACGCGGATACCTACATCACCTCCGACGTGGGGCAGCACCAGATGTGGGCCGCGCAGTTCTACAAATTTGACGAGCCGCGCCGCTGGATCAACTCGGGTGGCCTGGGCACCATGGGCGTGGGCATTCCCTACGCCATGGGCATCAAGCTGGCCAAGCCGCAGGCCGAGGTGTTCTGCATCACCGGCGAAGGCTCGGTGCAGATGAACATCCAGGAACTGTCAACCTGTCTGCAGTACAACACGCCGATCAAGGTTGTGTCGCTCAACAACCGCTACCTGGGCATGGTGCGCCAGTGGCAGGAGATCGAGTACTCCGGCCGCTACAGCCACAGCTACATGGATGCGTTGCCCAACTTCGTCAAGCTGGCCGAGGCCTATGGCCATGTGGGCATGCTGATCGAACACCCCAAAGATGTGGAGCCAGCGCTGCGCGAGGCGCGCAAGCTCAAGGATCGCACCGTGTTCATGGACTTTCGCACCGACCCCACCGAGAACGTGTTCCCGATGGTGCAGGCTGGCAAGGGCATCACCGAGATGTTGCTGGGGTCGGAAGACCTTTAAGTGCAAAAAAGGCCTGTAGCCCTTGATTGTCGGGCGCTACAAGCTATCAATTAAATAGCATATTGACGAATCTATTGCCTGCCAAACCCGGGCATTACCGTGTGCGGGCGAGGGCAGCGAAAAACGGTGGTTTTCTGCGATCGTTCTTTGGATCGTGCTGCCGTCGCAAAAAGAGGAATCTGGACTTATGAAACACATCATTGCTGTCTTGCTGGAAAACGAACCCGGCGCGCTGTCGCGCGTGGTTGGCCTGTTTTCCGCCCGTGGCTACAACATCGAGTCGCTGACCGTGGCGCCGACGGAAGATCCGTCCCTGTCGCGCATGACCATCCAGACGCATGGCTCTGAAGACGTAATCGAGCAGATCACCAAGCACCTCAATCGCCTCATCGAGGTGGTGAAGGTGGTGGACCTGACCGAAGGCGCCTACACCGAGCGTGAGCTGATGATGGTGAAGGTGCGGGCCGTGGGCAAGGAGCGCGAGGAGATGAAGCGCATGGCCGACATCTTCCGCGGCCGCATCATCGACGTGACCGACAAGAGCTACACCATCGAGCTGACCGGCGACCAGACCAAGAACGACGCCTTTTTGCAAGCCATCGACCGCACGGCCATCCTGGAGACCGTGCGCACCGGCGCCAGCGGTATCGGCCGGGGCGAGCGCATCCTGCGCGTGTAAGACAATCCACCGCTTTTCAATCAACCAAACACACAATTTCAACCGGAGCGACCATGAAAGTTTTCTACGACAAAGACTGTGACCTGAGCCTGATCAAGGGCAAGACCGTGGCCATCATCGGCTACGGCTCGCAGGGCCACGCCCATGCACAAAACCTGAACGACAGCGGCGTCAAGGTCGTCGTTGGCCTGCGCAAGGGCGGTGCCTCTTGGGACAAGGTCGGCAAAGCCGGTCTGACGGTCAAGGAAGTGAACGACGCGGTCAAGGAAGCCGATGTGGTCATGATCCTGCTGCCCGACGAGCAGATCGCAGAGGTGTACAAGAACAACGTCGAGCCCAACATCAAGCAGGGCGCTTCGCTGGCCTTTGCCCACGGTTTCAACGTGCACTACAACCAGGTCGTGCCTCGCGCCGACCTGGACGTGTGGATGGTGGCCCCCAAGGCCCCGGGTCACACCGTGCGCAACACCTACACCCAGGGCGGTGGCGTGCCCCACCTGGTCGCAGTGCACCAGGACAAGAGCGGCAAGGCGCGTGACCTGGCGCTGTCGTACGCCATGGCCAACGGTGGCGGCAAGGCCGGCATCATCGAGACCAACTTCAAGGAAGAGACCGAGACCGACCTGTTCGGCGAGCAGGCCGTGCTGTGTGGCGGCGCTGTCGAGCTGATCAAGATGGGTTACGAGACCCTGGTCGAAGCCGGTTACGCCCCTGAGATGGCCTACTTCGAGTGTCTGCACGAGCTGAAATTGATCGTGGACCTGATCTACGAAGGCGGCATCGCCAACATGAACTACTCGATCTCGAACAATGCCGAGTTCGGTGAGTATGTGACCGGTCCCGAAGTCATCAACGAAGAGTCGCGCAAAGCCATGCGCAACGCCCTGAAGCGCATCCAGAACGGCGACTACGCCAAGATGTTCATCCAGGAAGGCCGCCTGAACTACCCGAGCATGACGGCCCGCCGCCGCAACACCGCCGACCACAGCATCGAAGTGGTGGGTGCCCAGCTGCGCGCCATGATGCCCTGGATTGCCAAGAACAAGCTGGTCGATCAGACCCGTAACTGATCTGCCTGCGCAGCCAGTGCACGCCAAGGCCACTTCGGTGGCCTTTTTTGCGTGGGGTGGCGCGGCTACACTGCCAGCTTTTTTTGCGCGCTGGCGCGCTGTCCGGCACGCTGTCGGTTACTATTTTTTTGATAGCTGCTTGCGCTTTACTTACGGGCGCTGGAGGTCGATTTAATGCATGATGGAAATGGCGACGCCGTAAACCCTGTCGCGGTGGTACACAAGCGGCGCAAGGGCATTTACGTCTTGCCCAACCTGATCACGCTGGCGGCTTTGTTTGGCGGGTTTTATGCCATTGTCATGGCCATGAACGGCCGCTTCGACTTGGCTGCGGCGGGCGTCTTCTGCGCCATGGTGCTCGATAGCCTGGACGGCCGTGTGGCGCGCATGACCAACACCCAGAGCGCGTTTGGCGAGCAGATGGACTCGCTGTCAGACATGGTGTCGTTTGGCGTGGCGCCGGCCCTGATTGCCTATGAGTGGGCGCTCAGCAGTCTGGGGCGCTGGGGCTGGATTGCGGCGTTTGTCTATTGCTCGTGTGCGGCGTTGCGCCTGGCGCGCTTCAATGTCAACACAGGGACTGTGGACAGACGCTGGTTTCAGGGCCTGCCGTCGCCCGCCGCCGCAGCGCTGGTCACCGGCTTCATCTGGCTGCTGTCCGATGCCGGGCTGGAGCAGGGCCAGGACGGGCTGCTGAGCTGGCTCCAGCTGACCTGGGTGATGTTTGCGCTGACGCTGTATGCCGGCCTCACCATGGTGACCAATGCCCCGTTTTACAGCTTCAAGGACTTGCGCCTGAAGAAAAGCGTGCCGTTTGCATCCATTGTGCTCATCGTGCTGGCGATCGCCATCATCAACATTCATGCGCCCACCGTATTGTTCTGCCTCTTTGTGATCTACGGCACCAGCGGCTACGGCGTGTACGCTTGGCGGCGCGCCAAGGGGTACCGTGCCAGCGTGATCAGCACCTCCACGGACGAACCTGAAGAGCGCGGGCTGCATGAGTGATCCCGCGTTGCAGTGCCCGGTGATCCTTTTGTGCTAGAGTCGTTTACATGAAATTTATGTCGCTAGCACTACTATCCTTTTTGTCCAACGGGCAGGCTTAGTAGCGCACGCGTACACACACCTACTTCCACGGCCCGTGAGCACCAGCGACGGGCCGTTTTTGTTTTGGGGGTTGCTGGGCACTGGCCACGTTCATTGACCTGTCTCACGAAAGAAAGAACCATGATGCTGCGCAACCCCTCTGTCAAATACCGTCCCTTTGCCCCCGTGCGTCTGAGCGACCGCACCTGGCCCGATGCAGTGATCGAAAAACCTCCTGTGTGGTGCAGCGTGGATCTGCGCGACGGCAATCAGGCGCTGATCGAGCCCATGGACATCGAACGCAAGATGCGCATGTTCGAGCAATTGGTGAAGATCGGCTTCAAGGAGATCGAGGTCGGGTTTCCGTCGGCTTCGCAGGTCGAGTTTGACTTTGTGCGCAAGCTCATCGAGGAAGACCGCATTCCTGATGATGTGACCATTCAGGTGCTGACGCAGGCGCGCGAGCCTTTGATTCGCAGCACCTTCGAGGCCTTGGCCGGTGCGCCCCGGGCCATCGTGCACCTGTACAACGCCACCGCGCCGGTGATGCGCCGCGTGGTGCTGGGCATGAGCGAGGATGAAATCGTGGAGCTGGCCACCAGCCACGCGCGCATGTTCAAGGAGATCGCTGCCCAGTATCCGCGCACCGACTGGACGTTCCAGTACTCGCCCGAGATGTATTCGGACACCGAGCTGCAGTTTTCCCTGCGCGTGATCGATGCGGTGACAGAGGTGTGGCAGCCCACGCCCGAGAAGAAATGCATCATCAACCTGCCCACCACGGTCGAGCATTCCACGCCCAACCTGTTTGCCGACATGGTCGAGTGGACGCATCGCCACCTGCAGCGCAGGGACGGCATCGTGCTGTCCGTGCATCCGCACAACGACCGCGGCACCGGCACGGCGGCGGCAGAGTTGGCCTTGATGGCTGGCGCCGATCGTCTTGAAGGTTGCCTCTTTGGCAACGGCGAGCGCACGGGCAACCTCGATGTGGTGAACGTGGCGCTCAACATGTACATCCAGGGCGTGCATCCGGGGCTGGATTTTTCTGACATCGACAGCATCCGCAGCACGGTGGAGCACTGCAACCAGTTGTCAGTGCATCCGCGCCATCCTTACGTCGGGGACCTGGTTTACACCTCGTTTTCGGGCTCGCACCAGGACGCCATCAAGAAGGCCTTTGCCGCGCGCCGCGAGGGCGACATCTGGGACATGCCCTACCTGCCCATCGATCCCAAGGATCTGGGGCGCAGTTACGAGGCTGTTATCCGCGTCAACAGCCAGTCTGGCAAGGGTGGCATCTCGTACCTGCTGGAAAGCGAATACGGCCTGCAGCTGCCGCGGCGCCTGCAGATCGAGTTCAGCCAGGCCGTGCAGCGCGAGATGGACGCCAGCGGCAAAGAACTGACAGCGGCAGACCTGTGGAGCCTGTTCGAGCGCGAGTACCGCGTCGAATCGGCCATCACGCCGACCTATCAGATGCACAGCGATAGCGGCGCAGTGTCGCTTAGCGCCGATCTGCAGTGGCAGGGCGCCAGCTTGCAGATTGAGGGCGAAGGCACGGGGCCTATCGACGCTTTTGTGCAGGCCGTGTCTGCAGCGCTTGACCGCCAGGTGCGTGTGCTCGACTACAACGAGCACGCCATCAGCGAAGGCGCCAGCGCCAAGGCCGTGGCCTATGTGGAGATGCGTGTGGACGAGCAGCACACGGTGTACGGCGTCGGCATGGACGGCAACATCGTCTCCGCATCGATCCGCGCCATTGTCTCGGGCCTGCAGCGCGCGCCACAGACACGGGAGCAGGCCGTCATGGCTTGAGCCCTTGGATCGTCAACACGCTCTCGCACACACTCCAACGACAGAGGCAAACCATGACTACCGACAAGCTCATCATCTTCGACACTACTTTGCGCGACGGCGAGCAGTCGCCCGGCGCTTCGATGACGCGCGACGAGAAGCTGCGCATTGCGCGCCAGCTCGAACGCTTGCGGGTGGACGTGATCGAGGCCGGTTTTGCCGCCAGCTCCAACGGCGACTTTGAGGCGGTGCAGGCGATTGCCCGTGCCGTCAGGGACTCCACCATCTGCTCGCTGGCCCGCGCCAATGATCGCGACATTGCCCGTGCGGCAGAGGCGTTGCAAGATGCCAACCGCGCGCGCATCCATACCTTCATTGCGACCAGCGAGCTGCACATGGAGAAAAAGCTGCGCATGACGCCTGACCAGGTCCTGGAGCAGGCCAGGCAGGCAGTGCGTTTTGCGCGCAATCTGGTGGATGACATCGAGTTCAGCCCCGAAGACGGCTACCGCAGCGACCCGGACTTTCTGTGCCGGGTGATCGAGACGGTGATTGCCGAGGGTGCCACCACCATCAACGTGCCCGATACGGTGGGTTACGCCGTTCCCGAGCTGTACGGCAATTTCATCAAGAACCTGCGCGAGCGCATCCCCAACAGCGACAAGGCCATCTGGTCCGTGCACTGCCACAACGACCTGGGCATGGCGGTAGCCAACTCGCTGGCGGGTGTGAAGATTGGCGGCGCGCGCCAGGTGGAATGCACGATCAACGGCCTGGGCGAGCGCGCGGGCAATTGCTCCCTGGAAGAAATCGTCATGGCCGTGAAAACGCGGCGCGATTACTTTGGGCTGGACGTCGGCATCGACACCCGGCAGATCGTGCCGGCCAGCCGCATGGTCAGCCAGACCACCGGCTTCGTCGTGCAGCCCAATAAGGCCGTGGTAGGGGCCAATGCGTTTGCGCACGCCTCGGGCATCCACCAGGACGGCGTGCTGAAGGCACGCGACACCTACGAGATCATGCGCGCCGAAGACGTGGGCTGGAGCGCCAACAAGATCGTGCTGGGCAAGCTCAGCGGGCGCAATGCGTTCAAGCAGCGCCTGCAAGATCTGGGCGTGCAGCTGGAAAGTGAAGGCGAGATCAATGTGGCCTTCGCCCGGTTCAAGGAACTGGCCGACCGCAAGAGCGAGATTTTTGACGAGGACATCCTGGCGCTGGTCAACGACGAGAGCGTCACTAGCGAAAAAGAGCACTTCGGCTTCGTGTCCCTGGCGCAGCACAGCGAAACCGGCGAGAGCCCCGAGGCCACCATCGTTTTCACCGTGGGCGGTAAAGAGGTCAAAAGTACCTCTGAGGGCAATGGCCCGGTGGATGCATCGCTCAAGGCCATTGAAGGCCGGGTGCAAAGCGGTGCCGAGATGGTGCTGTATTCGGTCAATGCCATCAGCGGGTCAACCGAAAGCCAGGGAGAGGTCACAGTGCGGCTGCAAAGCGCAGGTCGGGTGGTCAATGGCGTGGGGGCAGACCCCGACATCGTCGTCGCATCCGCCAAGGCCTATCTGAATGCGCTCAACAAGTTACAGAGTAAAGCCGAACGGGTGGCAGCGCAGGGCTGAGCACGCAAACTACAATTAAGACAGTTTTTAAAAGAGTCGTGCAAGATATTGATCTTGCGCGACTTTTTTGGGTTCTATACACTGTCACACAGTTTTTGCTGCTTGGAGCAATTGATGCACATGCGTTTTCGCATCGTCTCCCGTATTTCTTATGCCATGGCCGTGATGGCCGTTGGCTTTGCCTTGGCGTCGCCCGGTTTACATGCTGCCGAGCGCAAGCAGGTCGCAAGCAAAAAACAGGCGGCCTCTGCCGTCGCCAAGCGCACAGAAGCCAAATCGGCACAGAGGGCTTCCCGCAAAGCGGCGCCTGCCAAGGCGACCCGCATGGCCGCGCGCAGTGCCCGCGCTCCCGTGCGCGCTGCGGCTGCACCGGCGCGGTTGTCGTTCGGCCAGCTGGCGGGGCTGCACGAGGTGAGCGATCCGCTGGATCTCAAATCCAGCGTCGCCCTGGTGATCGACCAGGACACCAAAGAGGTTCTGCTCAGCAAGAATGACCACGCCGTGCTGCCGATTGCGTCGCTGACCAAACTCATGACCGGCCTGATCATCTCCGAGGCACGCCTGGACATGAACGAGAGCATCACCATCACCCAGGACGATGTGGACACTGAAAAAGGTAGTAGTTCGCGCCTGAGGGTGGGCGCCACGCTGACGCGCGGCGAACTGCTGCACCTGGCGCTGATGTCCAGCGAAAACCGTGCGGCCCATGCACTGGGGCGCACCTTTCCCGGCGGCATGGATGCTTTTGTGCAGCGCATGAATTTCAAGGCCAAGGTGCTCGGCATGACCGACACCAGGTACGTTGAACCCACCGGCCTGTCCAGCAGCAATCAGTCCAGCGCCCACGATCTGGCCACCCTGGTCAACGTGGCGCACGCCGATCCGCTGCTGCGCGAGCTTTCCACCTCGCCCAGCCATGAGGTGGCAGTAGGTGAAAGGGTGCTTCAGTACAACAACACCAATAGGCTCGTCAAAAGCCCCGCATGGGATATCGGCCTGCAAAAGACAGGCTACATCTCCGAGGCCGGCCGTTGCCTGGTGATGCAGGCCGAGGTGGCTGGGCGCAAGCTGATCATGGTGTTTCTGGACTCTGCCGGCAAATTCAGCCGTCTGGCCGATGCGGAGCGCGTGCGTTCCTGGGTGGAGCGACTGCCGTCAGGGGGTAGCGCATTGTTGCCATCCGGCGGGCGGCCCCGTAGCTGACGGCCTTGTGATGGCTAGGCTTTCTCCGGCCCGTTGAGTGCCGTGCGCAGGCCGGTCGAATAGCCTAGTGCCAGCGATATCTCATTGGCGGCTGCCTGCAGTTTGGGCAGCCAGCCGTCGTCGAGGCGATCGGCTGGTGCCGAGATGGACAGCCCGGCCACCAACTGCCCCTGGTCATCAAACACCCCGGCAGCCATGCAGCGCACGCCTAGCTCGAGTTCTTCGTTGTCGCGCGCCACTCCGTATTGCCGCGCCTTGCCCAGTTCACGCTCCAGGATGGGCAGTTGCGTGATGCTGTTGCGTGTGTGCCCCGGCAATCCGGTGCGTGTGGCGTAGGCACGTACGCGCTGCGGATCATCTGCTGCCAGGAACAGCTTGCCGGTCGATGTCAGATGCAGCGGCGCATGCCCGCCGATGGCGCGCACCACCTGCATGCCCGAACGCTCGCTGTAGGCGCGCTCGACATACACGATCTCGTCACCCTGGCGAACGCTGAGATTGACCGGCTGCTGGATCAGCTTGTGCAACTGGCGCATGGGCGCAATGGCGGCGTCGCGTACGGACAGGCGTGCCTTGACCAGGTTGCCCAGCTCCAGCAGTCGCATACCCAGGCGGTAGCTGCCGGCCTCAGGGCGATCCACGAAACGGCCAATGGTCAGGTCGTTGAGGATACGGTGTGCGGTGGACGGATGCAGGCCGGTTCTCTCGCTGATTTCCTTGAGAGAGATGGATTCTTCCCGCGAGGCCAGCACGTCGATCAGCTGGAACATGCGCTCCAGCACCTGAACGCTGGGCTTGGCGGGGGCATCCTGATGGCTTTTCTTCATGGCGATGGGAGGGCTTCCTCAAAACTCTGCATTTTAGGTAACGAAAATTTCCGGCGCAGTACGGTCGGCGGACGGGCGGAGACCGTCGCCGTCGACTGCACATGGGCCGTAGCGCACCGAGTCTTGCCAGTTTTTGACCCGATTGCAGGGTGGGGTCGCGAGTGCTGGCAACCCCGTCGGGGCGGGCCGGAGAGACGTTGCTGATGTTTCGGACAGCACGGAACACTGCGCCCGGGTGATGACGCGCTGGCGCGGTCACCCGCTCTCAGTCCTCCCGGTGCGTCAAGCTCAGGCCGATGGCGCCGCGCCGGCGCAGCCAGGGGCTGGGGCGGTAGCGCGTGTCGCCGTACACGGTCTGCATGTTGAACAGCACTTCCAGAATGTTGGTCGGCCCCCAGCGGTCGCCCATGGCCAGCGGGCCCAGAGGGTAACCCAGGCCCAGTGTGACGGCGGTCTCAAGATCCTTGGGGCTGCAGATGCCTTGCTGGCAGATGTCGGCCGCGATGTTGACGATGGTGGCCACCACGCGTTGCGTGACAAAGCCGCCTGAGTCGCGGATCACGCTCACGGCCTTGCCGTCGCGCGCGAACAGCGCGTGCGCGGCATCGCGCATGTCGGCTCGCGTGGCGGGGTTGGTAGCCAGCACGCGCCGGCGCGTGGCAGCGTCGTCTATCAGCATGTCGATGCCGATGGTGCGCGCGGGATCCAGGCGTTCCACCACGGCGACGGTGGTCACGTCAAAACCCAGCGGGGCGACCAGCGTGAGCGCATTGGCCGAGGCAGAGGTGCCTGTTTCGATGGTTGCGCCCAGGTTTTTCAGCAGCTGGTACAGCTCTGCACGCCGCGCGGCTCGCGTGGACACCCACACCGGGGGCAGGCTGGAGACTTCGGGCACCGGCGGCTCTGGCGCCACCTGGGCCGCACCATCCACGTAGCGGTAAAAGCCCTCGCCCGACTTGCGGCCCAGCAGACCGCCGGCCAGGCGTTGCGCGGTGATGACGTTGGGGCGAAAGCGCGGCTCGTCGTAATACTGGCGGTAAATGGACTCCATCACCGGGTGCGACACATCCAGCCCCGTCAGATCCAGCAGTTCGAAAGGCCCAAGCTTGAAACCCACCTGGTCGCGCAGGATGCGATCCACGGTGGCGAAGTCGGCCACGCCCTCGCTGACGATGCGCAGGGCCTCGGTGCCAAAGCCTCTGCCCGCGTGGTTGACGATGAAACCCGGAGTGTCCTGCGCCATGACGGGGGTGTGGCCCATGGCGCGGGCATAGTCGGCCAGCACATTGCAGACGCGGGCGTCGGTGCGCAGCCCGGCTACCACCTCCACCACCTTCATGAGCGGAACAGGGTTGAAAAAATGAAAGCCTGCCACGCGCTGCGGGTGCTGCAGCGGCGCAGCCACCGCCGTGATCGACAGCGACGAGGTATTGCTGGCCAGTACCGCCTGGGGTGAAACGATGGATTCGAGCTGCCGCAACAGATCCTGCTTGGCATCCAGCTGCTCGACGATGGCCTCCACCACCATGTCGCAGTGCGCCAGCTCATGCAGCGATGCCACCGGCACCAGCCGGTCGTGCAAGCCGGGCACCAGCGAAGCATCAAGGCGGCCTTTGTCTGCCAGCCGCTGCCATTGGTGGTGGATATGAGACTTTGCCGCATCAGCAGCGCCGCCGTGCGTGTCGAATAAATGGACTTTGCTGCCGGCTTGCGCTGCGATCTGTGCAATGCCACGGCCCATGGCGCCTGTGCCGACGACGCCTATCGATGTAAATACTTGATTCATGGCGAAATTATCCCTGTATCGTTTGCCGTGGGACTACGGAATGTTTATGTCAGAATTAATAAACAAGCTGAAATGGTTGTGAATATGCGTAACGTACTTCTGGGCATCTGGCTCGGTGCGGCGACCTGCGGCGCGCAGGCGGTGTCGCTGGGCGCGAGCCACGGCACGGTGGTACTGGGGTCCACCATTGATCTCGCTTTCGAGGTGCGTCCCGACGCCGATACCAGCTTGTCGGCTTCTTGCATTTCGGTGAGTCTGGTCTCCGGGGCTACGCCGATTTCTGATACCCGCGTTCATGTCACTCCCATGGAGAGCGGGCGGACGCCCCTGATACGCGTGCAGGCCTTCGTGCCGGTCGATGAGCCCATTTTGACCGCCACCGTGGCCGTCGGCTGCACCGGGCGCGTCTCTCGTGTTTACACCTTCCTCGCCGACCTGCCGACGGCGGTGCCTGCTCAAACGCAGTCTCCCATCGATGTGTCTCGCCTCGGCGCCAGCAACCTGCCCAGCCGCGATGACCGGGCATTGGCCCTTGATGCAGTTGCCGGCGCGGCTGCGGGCGGCACAGTGCCCGATGCTCGAGCACGCCAGCGCCGTGCATCCGCGCGCGCTATTGCCTCCGCCGTCGATTCGGGGCAGGCGGCCGCGCCCCGCAACACCAGGCCCGTTGCCGTGCCGCGCAAGCCGCGCACGGTCGATGCGGCTGCTGCTGGGCGCAACAAGGCGTCCGCGTCCGCCTCCGCAACGCCAATCGCAGCAAAAACTGCGGCAGCAGACACTTCCAGCCCGCGCCTGGTCATGGAGCCGCTGGATTTGTGGGGCGATGCACCAACCCAATTGCAACTGACGCGCGAACAGCCGCAGATGTCGGTGCGTCCCTCCGATGCCCAGCGTGCCGAATCGGCTGCGCTGTGGCAGGCACTCAACATGCCTGTTGCGGATGTGCAGCAATTTGAAGAACGTCTGAAAAAGCTGGAGACCGATGCGCAAGACCAGCGCAGGCAGCTCGATGCCGAGCGCGCGGTGGCGGCCGAATTGCGCCAGAAGCTGGAACAAGTGCAAGCAAGCAGCTTTTCTGCCACTTTGGTGTATGCGCTGGCGGGGCTGCTGCTGTCGGCGCTGGCGGGTATTGCCTGGCTGCTGCTGCGTACGCGCAATGAGGCGGCAGAGGCGTGGCGCAACTCGGTTGCGCTCACCGCCGAGCCTCACAGCACTGGTGCCGCACCGCAGCACTCGGGCGATGTGCATGACTGGCTGGCCGAGCCCGACGCGCCAGCCCCGTCACAGCCTGCCGATGCGGCAATCTCTGGTGCGCCTGCTTCATCGACCTCGGCGGCACCTTTTGCTGAAACCTCTGCAGGTTTTGCCGAAACCTTTCCTGCGCAGACGCCGGATGTGTTCGCGCGACAGGCAGTTAACTCTGGCGCAGTAGATTGGGGTGCAGGCGCCAAGGCGCTGCAGATATTGCCGGCCGAGGCCATGTTCGACATTCAGCAGCAGGCAGAGTTTTTCACCTCGATCGGTGAGCATGAGCAGGCCATTGCGGTGCTGCGCAAGTGCATCGCCGAGAAGGGCGAGGCCGCGCCTTTGGCTTACCGAGACCTTCTGCACCTTTTTTATGTGCTGGGCCGCACCGACAGCTTCAACCAGCTGCGCGACGAGGTTCACGCACTGTTCAACACCCGCGTGCCGGAATTTTCCAGGTTTCACCAGTGGGGGCACGGTCTGGAGGACTACCCCGAGGCGCTGGCGCAGATCGAAGCCTTATGGACGTCGCCCGAGGTTCTGGACTTGCTCGACGGCTTTCTGTTTCTGCGTGGCAAGGCCCCCGACGTGGCGCGTTTCGATCCGGCCGCCATCGACGACTTGCTATTGCTGCAGTCCATTGCACAGACCACGCCTGCACACCAGCGCGGCGCGCCGCCTCCACGGGCGCGCACCACGCCGCGGGCGCAAACAGTGCAACAACCAGCCCCAGCCATGGCAGCGCCCGAGTTCGATCTTGGCCCGCTGGACTTGCAGTTGCCTGTGGACGAGCCGGCGCGGCGGCCCGCAGCAAATCAGGCACCGCAAGACACACTCGACCTGGATTTGTCCGACCCCCAGCACCGGTTGACCGTTGACCTTTCAATTGCACCCGCCACGGCACCAGATGCTGCGGATGCCTCGGTGGCTCTGGACTTGGAACTGCAGCAGATCGACAAGAAGCGGCCGTAATCCGAATTGACCGGCAGGTGCGGTTTCGGTGCGTCGATTTTTGCCACTCTTCGTCGCATTTCGTCAGCGTTTTGCGCGGCTCCATCGACTCAAAACTGCCTCGCAACTGTCCTGGCTTCTGCCCAAGCCCGGATGGGTATTCCGGGTTCAACCCGAACGGCTGCGGCGCGGGTTGGGTTCCGGGATGCGGTTATGGCTTCAAGGCAGCCATCAGTTGTGCCGCTGCGGCCTCGGGCTGCTTGTCATTGACCAGGGCTCGCACCACGGCAATCGATCCCACGCCTGTGGAGAGTACCTGGGCAAACTGTGGCAGGCCGATGCCGCCTATGGCCACCAGCGGGTAGCCGCGCATCAGCCGCGTGTAGGCCGCCAGCCGTGCCACGCCCTGGGGTACCGTGGCCATTTTCTTGAGCGTTGTGGGGAACACCGCACCCATTGCGATGTAGCTGGGGCAGGCGGCATCGGCGCGCACCATTTCGGCATAGCCATGCGTGCTCACACCCAGGCGCAGGCCGCACGCGCGCAGGGCGTGCAAATCTTCGGGGTGCAGCGCGTCCAGGTCTTCCTGCCCCAGGTGCACGCCGTAGGCGCCGGCGTCGATGGCCTCGCGCCAATGGTCGTTGATGAACAGTAGCGCGGGTGTGCCTCGCACTGCCTGAACCGCCGCGCGTACCTCGCGTGCGATGGCGCCGGGGTCGTCGCTTTTGAAACGCAGCTGCACCGTAGGCACGCCGGCACGCGCCATGCGGCCCACCCATTGGGCATCGGGCAGCACCGCGTAAAGCCCAAGGCGGCTGGGGCAGGGCGCGAAGGGCCGTGCATGGGGCCTTGGCTGCAGTCCAAAGTCCGCCGGTTCGTCCGGCCAGTGCGCGGGGTCGAATCGGCCCAAGCGCAGCGTCTGCGCGGCCCATGCACGGGCCAGGCAATCGGCGTCATGGGCGATGAACCCCAGGGCGCTGCAGGCGGCCAGCGCCGCGCGGTACACCGGGTCTGCCGAGTCCGTGGTCGGCACCAGCTGGGCGGGAAAGTCGGCAAATGCTGCCGCATGGTGGTGGCGGATGGCGTGCTCCATATCGGCCGGTCCGGGCAAGGGCGCTGCGATGTGCGTCATGCTCAGTCCTGCGCGTGGTGCCAGAAGGGCGTGCCCAGCACGGGCGTGCTGGGCTGCGCTGCTTCTTGCGGCGTCATGGCTCCCGCCACGCGGGCGGCGCGGCCAGCGGCCACCGCATCGGCAAAGGCACCGGCCATCTGCACGGGGTCGGTCGCCAGGGCCACGGCGGTGTTGAGCAGCACGCCGTCATAACCCCATTCCATGACCTGGCAGGCATGCGACGGCAGGCCCAGTCCTGCGTCCACCAGCAGCGGTACATCCAGACGCTCGCGCAGCAGCTGCAGGCCGTAGGGGTTGACGGGGCCGCGGCCGGTGCCGATGGGCGCCGCCCAGGGCATGACGGCCTGGCAGCCCACGTCCACCAGGCGCTGGCACAGCACCAGGTCTTCGGTGCAATAGGGCAGTACGTAAAAGCCTTCGCGTATCAGTTGCTCGGCGCCCTGTACCAGGTTCAGCGTGTCGGGCTGCAGCGTGTAGTCGTCGCCGATCAGCTCCAGCTTGATCCAGGGCGTGCCGAACACCTCGCGCGCCATGTGGGCGGTGGTGATGGCTTCTTGCAGGCTGTGGCAACCCGCGGTGTTGGGCAGCACGGGCACCTGCAGGCGCTTGAGCAGCTCCCAGAAGCTGCTGCCCGACTCGGCCGGGTTGCTGCCCTGGCGGCGCAGCGACGCGGTGACCATGGCAGGGCGGGCGCGTTGCACTGCGGCTTCGAGCACGGCGGGCGAGGGATAGCGGGCGGTGCCCAGCAGCAGGCGGCTTTGGAAGGCCTGGCCGTAGAGCACCAGTGTGTCGGACGGGGATGCAAGACTGTTCATGGGCAAACTCGGGGTCAGCCGCCGGTGACCGGCGCAATGATTTCGATCTGGTCGCCGGGCTGCAGCGCGTGCGCTGCGTAGCGGGCGTTGGGCACAAATTGCAGGTTGACGGCCACGGCGAATGGGGGCTTGGGCGCCAGATGGGCCACGGCGTCGGCGACGGTGGCGCCCTCGGGCAAGTCCACGGCTTTCTGGTTGATGGATACGTTCATGGTTGTGGCGCAGCTTCGCGCTCGAGCTGCAGCAAAAGGTCGAACTGTGGGGCGAGCGCGGATTGTCCGGTGTTCAGCACCTGCATCACCACATCGAGCATGGCCGGCGCGATCATGAAGCCGTGGCGGTACAGGCCGTTGACCTCCAGCACGCGCTCGTGCACCAGGCGCACGGCGGGCAGGTTGTCGGGCAGGGTGGGGCGGCACTGCACGGCAATCTCCAGGATGCGCGCCTCGCCAAAACCGGGATGCACGGCGTAGGCAGCGCTCAGCAGCTCCAGGGTGGAGCGCACGCTGGCGGGCGACATGTCGTCGGACTCGATCTCGGTGGCGCCAATGACGAACACATGGTTTTCCTTGGGCGCGATGTAGATCGGGTAGCGCGGGTGCACCAGCCGCGTGGGGCGCTGCAGCGTCACGTCGGGGGCATGCAGGCGCACCACCTCGCCGCGCAGCCCGCGCAGCTGCGGCCATTGGCCGCGCGCGCCCAGGCCGCGGCAGTCCAGCACCCAGTCAGGCTGGCTGGGGCTGCCGGGGGCAAAGTCGGCCGGCGCGCGCGCGCTGTTCCAGTGCGTGACCACGCCCAGCTGCTGCATGCTGCTGGCCAGCACGGCCAGCAGCTGGCGGTTGTCCAGCTGACCCTCGCCCGGCAGGTACAGGCCCTGGTGAAAGCGCTGCGCCACGGCGGGCTCCAGGGTGGCGACACCGGCGCTGTCCAGGGCCTGCATGTGCGGCAAGTCCGGTATCCGCTCTTGCGTCTGCTCCAGCTTCAGGCGCAGGCGCGCGGCTTCGGGCGCGTCCTGACGGTGCCACAGGATCAGCGTGCCGTTGTGCTGCAGGTACACGGGCGCGGCCAGTTGCGCGATCAGCTGGGGCCAGCGGGTCAGGGAATGCATGCCCATGCGCACCACGCCGGGCTCGGTCACCGCGGACTCGGCCAGCGGCGCCAGCATGGCCGCGGCCACCCTGGCGGCGGCGCTTTCTGCATCGGGGCTGCCGGCTTCAAACACCTCGACCTTGTGGCCCAGGCGCGCAAGCTCCACGGCCAGCAGGCGCCCCATGAGGCCCGCGCCGAGGATGGTGATGTGGGAGGGTGAGCGAAGGGTGGGAAAGGAATGCATCGTGTATCAAAGCCCCGGCAAGCCAAACAAGAAGGACAAAACCGGGGCGTGACACCACTGTGCAGAAACTCCCCACGCCAGCATGACCTGGATCGGGTGCAGAGGGTATTTCTCAGTCGCCCGCCTTGATTTGCAGCGGGGACACCCCTGTTTCGTCCGTGGCGGGCATTACAGCACAAGGGCCGAGCCCCTGTTGTTGACGTGGCGCAGGCTCCCGCATGGTTGGCGTGCCGGCGGCCCGCAGGCATGTTGGCCGATAATTTTTGCCATGAACCAACACACACCTATGCCCGGCGGCACCCGGCGTTACGCGCGCGTGCTGACCATTGCGGGCTCGGACAGCGGCGGCGGCGCCGGCATTCAGGCCGACCTGAAAACCTTCTGCGCGCTGGGCTGCTACGGCATGACGGCCATCACCGCCATCACGGCGCAAAACACGCGCGGCGTGACCGGCATCCATGGCATACCACCCGACATGCTGCGTGCGCAGATCGATGCCGTGGTCGAGGACATTGGCGTGGATGCCGTCAAGATCGGCATGCTGCACTCGCCCGAGGTGGTGCAGGTGGTGGCCGATGCGATTCGCCGCTACAGCCTGCCCCATGTGGTGCTGGACCCGGTCATGGTGGCGACCAGCGGCGACCGGCTGATTGCCCAGGAGACTGTCGGCACGCTGGTGCGCGATTTATTTCCGCTCGCCTTGGTGGTCACCCCCAATCTGGATGAGGCGGGCTGGCTGCTGGGCCGCACGATTGCCGACGAAGGCGCGCTGGACGCGGCCGCGTCCGACCTGCTGGCGCTGGGCGCGCGCGCCGTGTTGCTCAAGGGAGGCCATCTGCCGGGCGACCGCGTGGTGGATGCGCTGGCGCTGCCCGGCGGTGAGCGCCACCATCTGCAGTCGGCACGTATCGCCACCCGCAACGGCCACGGCACGGGCTGCACCCTGTCATCGGCCATTGCGGCGCACCTGGCGCTGGGTCAGCCGCTGGTGCGGGCAGTGCAACTGGCGCGCCAGTACATCCTGGGCGCCATTGCCGCCGGGGCCGACGTGCGCACTGGCCACGGCCCCGGGCCGCTCAACCATGGCTATGCTCCGGTGGTGCAGCGGGTCTTTTAGGGGCTGGAATGTTTTTTGGGCTTCAGCCCTTTACGAGTATGCGCTGGCAGCTATTATTTCAGTAGCGTATCAGCGCATCCATTCTTCCATCGGCACGGGACGCCCAAACAGGTAGCCCTGGAAGCTGTGGCAGCCGCCGCGCGCCAGGTGCTCGCGCTGTTCATGCGTTTCCACGCCTTCGGCAATTACGCCCATGTCCAGGTTGTCCGCCAGCGTGACGATGGTGCGCACGATGGCCGCGGCACGCGGGTCCGTCACCAGGTTGTGCACAAAGCTCTGGTCGATCTTCAGCTGGCCCAGCGGCAACTGGCGCAGCAGCGCCAGCGAGGAGTAGCCCGTGCCGAAGTCGTCTAGCGAGAAGCCCACGCCGTGCTCCTTGAGGGCCTTCATTTTGCTGATGGCGTCTTCTGGGTGTTCCAGCAGCATGCTTTCGGTCAGCTCCAGCTTGAGCCGGTGCGCCGGCGCGCCGGTGTGCGCCAGCGTCTGCAGTACCTGGGTGACAAAGTCCTTTTGGTGCAGTTGCCGGCCGCTGACGTTGACGGCCAGTGTGAGGTGTTCGCGCCCGGGCTCTCGCGCCCAGCGCGCCAGCTGCTCGCAGGCCGTATGCAGCACCCACTGGCCCAGGGGCAGGATCAGTCCGCATTCTTCGGCCAGCGGGATGAATTCGCCGGGCGAGATCATGCCGCGCTCGGGGTGCAGCCAGCGCGCCAGCGACTCGGCGCCGATGACCTGGCCTTGTTCGTTCACCTGCGGCTGGTAGAACAGGCGCAGCTGGCCGTCTTGCATGGCGGTGCGCAGATCCTGCTCCAGGGCCATGCGCTTGACCACGGCGGCATGCATCTCGGGGTCAAAAAAACGCACTGCGTTGCGTCCTGACTCTTTGGCCTGGTACATGGCCAGGTCTGCGTGCTTCATCAGGTCTTCAGGGCGCGTGCTGTCGCCATTGAAAAGCACCACGCCGATGCTGCAGGAGATTTGAATCTCCTGGTCGTCCAGCATCAGGGCCGATGCCAGGGACTGAAGCATTTTCTCGGCCACTGTCTCGGCCTGTCGCGCGGCCACGGTGTCTTCGGGGTTGAGGTCTTCCAGCACCACCACGAACTCGTCGCCGCCCAGGCGCGCCACGGTATCGCCCTGGCGTACGGTTGCCACCAGGCGCCGGCCCATCTCCTGCAGCAGCAGGTCGCCCCGGTCGTGGCCCATGCTGTCGTTGACCAGCTTGAAGTTGTCCAGGTCGATGAACATCAGCGCGCCCCGGTGCTGCGTGCGCCGGCAGGTAAGCAAGGCATGGCGCAGGCGGTCGAGCAGCAGGCGCCGGTTGGGCAGGCGGGTGAGCGGGTCGTAGAACGCGAGGTGGCGGATTTCTTCTTCGGCCGCCTTGCGCAAAGTGATGTCGGTCAGGGTGCTGACGTAGTGCGTGACCTCGCCCGCGTCGTTCTTGACGGCGGTAACCGTCAGCCACTCGGGGAAGATCGTGCCGTCCTTGCGGCGGTTCCAGATCTCGCCCGACCATTGCCCGGTGGCCTCCAGGGCAGAGCGCATGGCGCCATAAAAGTCCGGGCCGTGGCGGCCGGATTTCAGCAGCGCCGGGGTCTGGCCGATGACCTCGTCAGCGCTGTAGCCGGTGATGTGGGTGAATGAACCGTTCACGCGCAGGATCTTGCCGGTCACATCGGTGACGAAGATGCCCTCTTGCGACTCGAAGGCGGTGGCGGCAATGCGCAGGTCTTGATGGGCGCGATCAAGCTCGCGGCGATAGCGGGTGAACAGGCGGCGCGACCAGCGCGAGAAACCGAACGAGCCAGCCAGGCCCAGTGCGAGGGCCGCAGCCAGCATCAGCGCCAGCTCGATGCGCCGCCGGGCCTGCCCCTGCTGTTCGGCCTCGGTCAGCGTGTGCAGGGTGGATCGCAGCTCGTCGTTGAACATCGTCACCACCAGTGACCATCCCCAGGGCGCGTAGGTGCTGACCAGGGCAGTTTTGCGGCCCGGCGGCGCATTCGCGTGCTCGCCCGACCGGGGCCATTCGTATTCGACGATGCCCCCGCCAGCCTGCGCTGTAGCCCGTATTTTTTCCAGGGCCTGCCGCTGCACCCGCGGCACGTCGGCGGGCAGCAGTCCCTGCAGGGCGGCGTCGTTCGGGCTGAGCAGCAAGCGGCCGTCGCTGTCCATCACACCGATGGCGCCACTGGCGCCGAAGCGCAGCGCGCGCAGGCGCTGCAGGGCCATGTTTTGCTGCAGCCTCTCCCATTCGTACAGGTAGTCGCCCGCGCCGATCAGCCAGTCGAACGGCGCGAAATACCGCACGTAGGCAATCTTGTCGGCCATCACCGAGGGCATATCCGGGCGGTACCAGCGGTAGCGGTGAAAACCCGTGCCCTGGGGCTGGCGCGCGGCGTCGATCAGGCCGCGCATGATGTAGGTGCCTTGGTCGTCGCGGTTGTCCAGGACGGTGCGCCCTTCCCATTCGGGGCCGATGGGCAGCAGCACAAAGCGGCCCTGCATGTCGTCGATGAAGAAATAGCCCCGGTCGTCAAAGAAGCGAACCGGGCGCAGGGTCTCGATGATGAGTTTTTGCACCTGCTTGGGCGGGTGGCGGCTGCTTTCGTGGTCGTAGATGGCCTGGGCCACCTGCAGGGCCGAATCGACTTGCTCGACCGCATTGCGGCGCAGCGCCTCTTCGGTGCGCAGCCGCAAGAATTCGAGATAGTCCATCGCCGACTGCATCTCGGCGCCAAGCCGCTCATTTTGCTGGCGCGTGATGACGCTTTCGATGCGCTCGAAGGCGCTGCGCTGCTCGCGCTCGTTTTGCCACGAATAAAACCCCGCCATGGCCAGCGTGACCACCAGCACCAGCGCCAGGGTGCCGATCAGATGCAGCCGCGGCATGGTGGCTTCGTTGGCGGTGAGGTGCATCTGATTTGTACCTTTTTGTTATGAATGTTACGAAAACAATTTTATGCCTCTGGCTTCTCTGGTCGCGCCATGTGTGGCGCAATCTCCATGGGCGTTTTCCCACGGCGCAGCGACGGCCCGGCGGCGGTAACCGCGGCGCTCAAAAAGGGGGGAGGCAATCGGGCGAGTGCTGGAGTTTCCGTGCGTTTCAAGCCTGGGGTCGCACGCCCAGGCGCTGCTGCTGCAGTGCGCTGCTGGTGGTGTATTCCAGAGGAAGCCTGTGCCCCGCCAGCCGCTCGGCACAGGCCCAGGCGGCCAGCGTGGCTTCGTGAAAGCCGCTCACGATGAGCTTGCGCTTGCCGGGGTAGGTGACGGCGTCGCCCACTGCGTGGATGCCGGGCACGCTGGTGGCGAAGGTGGCCGTGTCCACCACCAGCTGCTTGCGCTCGAGCTGCAGGCCCCATTCGGTGATGGGCCCCAGGCGCGGCACCAGGCCCAGGCGCACCAGCAGCAAGTCCAGCGGCAGGGAGAGCGGCTGGCCATCGGGCGCGGTCAGCTCCAGGGTTGTCAGGCGGCCCTGTTCTTCGGCGATGCCGCTGGGCACGCCGATGGCGATCTGGATGCGGCCTGCCGTGCGCAGGGCTTGCAGCTCTTGCAGCAGGGCGGGCGGCGCGTCAAACACGTCGCGGCGGTGCTGCAGCGTGGTGCTTGCGGGGCGCAGCGGCTCGGGGGCTGTGGCGCAGGCAATGGCCTGCTGCACGGCAGCCTCGCCCCCGCCATGCACCACCACGCGCTGGCCGGCCAGGCTGGCGCCTTCTTCAAGGTGGTAGCGCAACTGACCGCCCTCAAAAGCCTGCAGGCCGGGCAAGTTGAGCGCACGCGGCACGAATGCGCCCACGCCACTGGCGATGAACACGGCGCAGGCCTGCAATTGCGTGCCGTGTGCGGTGCCCACCATCAAGCCGCCGCCGGGCAGCGGCTGCACGGCGTCCACTTGCTGGCCCAGGTGGAACCGGGGGGCAAAAGGTTCGATCTGCGCGCACAGGCGCTGCACCAGCTCATGCCCGGTGCAGGCCTTCAGGGCCGGAATGTCGTAGATGGGTTTGTCGCCGTACAGCTCGGCGCACTGGCCGCCCACATGGGGCAGGGCGTCGATCACATGCGCCGCAATGCCCTGCAGTCCCAGCTGAAACACCTGGAACAAACCCACCGGCCCCGCGCCGATCACGACGGCGTGCGCGGCCTGCGGCGGGCGATCGCTGGACGGTGCGGGCATGCGGGGTGTGCCTGGGCAGCCGCTTGGCTGTCAGCGCTCCAGGTGCTGCAGTTTGCCGGGCTTGCCGTTCCACTCGTCGGCGTCGGGCAGCGCGGCCTTGCGCTTGGTGATGCTCTTGAACTTGGGCGTCAGCTCAGCGTTGAGCTTGATGAAAGCCAGCTGATCGCTGGGCAGGTCTTCCTCGGCAAAGATGGCGTTGGCCGGGCATTCGGGGATGCACACGGCGCAGTCGATGCACTCGTCGGGGTCGATCACGAGGAAGTTGGGGCCTTCGCGGAAGCAGTCCACGGGGCACACATCCACGCAATCGGTGTATTTGCACTTGATGCAGTTTTCGGTGACGACGTGAGTCATGAGAGGTGATGTTCTGATTTGCGGTAAGCCCGCGATTTTAGGCCGGCCGCCGTACCCGCAGGCCGGCCAACCCTGCCTGCGGCGCGGAAACACGGGCGTTGATCAAGCCGCGCGCACGGGTGCGTCGGGCGCATTCGGTGTGTTCACCAGCACGGCGCCTGCCGTGGCGTGGCTGGCCGTGTCCACCAGGATCAGCGAGCCGAGCACGCGCGCCTGGGCGAACGGCGCGGTCGGCAGGGGCTCTTGCAGCAGCAGCTCGATGTGGCCGATGGCGTTGGGCTCGAGCTGGCTGGCGTCTTCCTCGGCCAGGGTGTTGATGTCCAGGCGGTGCACCACGCGGCGCACCTTGGCCTTGACCCAGCGGTGGCCGTGCAGCGCCCAGTACGCACGCCCGGCCACCAGCGGCTCGTTGTCCATCCAGGCAACGGTGGCGCTGATCTCGCGCTGGCCGGGCCAGGCGGGTTGGGCCGCAGGGGTGTCGAAGTCGTCGTCGGCGGGCGCGCCGGGCACCGGTGCCGCCACGATCCAGTCGCCGCGCGACACATCCACCTCGCGGTCGAGGACGATGCCTGCACTCTGTCCTGTGTCCACGTCCACGGGGCGGCGCGTGTGATCGAGCACCTGGGCCACGCCGGCCAGCTGGCCGCTGGGGAAGATCTGCACCGGCATGCCCGGCTGCACGCTGCCCGCAGCCACGCGGCCCCAGAACACGCGGCGACCCTGCGAGGTGTCGCTGGATGCCGAGAATTTCTCCACCCATTGCACCGGAAAGGCCAGGGGCAGGCCGGTGTCGGCGGGGGTGTTGGGCAGCAGCTCCAGAATTTGCAGCAGGCTCGGGCCGGCGTAGCCGCACCAGCCGGGTTGGGCATCCACCACGTTCCACCCCTTGAGGGCCGACACCGGCACCGTGGCGGCCACCTGGATGCCAGCGTCTTGCGCAAAGCGCGCCAGCGCGGCTGCGATGTGCGCGAAGGCGCGTTGCGGGTCGGGCACGGCGTCGAGCTTGTTCACGGCAAACACCAGCGAATGCACGCGCAGCAAATGCACCAGCAGGCTGTGGCGGCGCGTTTGCGGCAGCAGTTGCAACTGCGGGTTTTGCCAGTCGAGCTTGGTGGCATCCACCAGCACCACGGCGGCGTCGGCCTGCGAGGCGGCGGTGACCATGTTGCGTGTGTACTGCTCGTGGCCGGGCGCGTCGCCGATGATGAACTTGCGCTCCTCGGTCGCGAAGTAGCGATAGGCCACGTCGATGGTGATGCCCTGTTCGCGCTCGGCAGACAGGCCGTCTGTCAGCAGGGCGAGGTCGGTTTCGCCCTGGCGCTGCACTCCTGCCAGGTGGTCTTGCAACACGGCTTTGCTATCGACCAGCAGGCGACCAATCAGCGTGCTCTTGCCGTCGTCCACGCTGCCGCAGGTGATGAATTTCAGTGCAGAATAATGATCGTTTTTGCCTGAATTCATTGCTGGATAAGCGCTGGAAGCTATTGAATTGATAGTGTTGGTAGTCATCAGAAGTACCCATCTTTCTTGCGCTTTTCCATCGACGCGTCGCTTGTCTTGTCATCCATGCGCGTGGCGCCGCGCTCGCTCACGTTGGCGGCCAGGGTCTCGATCACGATGTCGGCAGCCGTGGCGGCGGGGCTCTCCACCGGGCAGGTGCAGGTGATGTCGCCCACGGTGCGAAAGCGCACCTGGCGCGTTTGCACCACTTCGCCGTCCTTGGGCGGCGTCAGCGGCGTGACGGGCACCAGCAGGCCTTTGCGCTCCACCACCTGGCGCGGGTGCGCGTAATACAGGCGGGGCAGGGCGATGGCCTCGCGGTCGATGTACTGCCACACGTCCAGCTCGGTCCAGTTGCTGATGGGGAACACGCGAAAGTGCTCGCCCGGCTGCAGGCGGGTGTTGAACAACGTCCACAACTCGGGCCGCTGCGCCTTGGGCTGCCATTGGCCAAAGCTGTCGCGGTGGCTGAAGATGCG
The DNA here is from genome assembly GCF_050251835.1 of Diaphorobacter sp. NCBI lineage: Bacteria > Pseudomonadati > Pseudomonadota > Betaproteobacteria > Burkholderiales > Comamonadaceae > Diaphorobacter > Diaphorobacter sp. The sequence continues at coordinate 112,939 of NZ_JBFWLZ010000006.1, forward strand.
TTCCTTGGCGCGGGCTTTTTCTTCGTCGCGGCGCGCGCCGCCGATCAGCGCGTCAAAGCGCAATTCCTCGATGGCCTCCAGCAGCGTGACCGACTGGTGCACGTTGCGGCTCTCGCCGGGGTGCGCCAGGCGCACGGTGCCGCGCGCCATGCTGTCCTCGACGCTGCGCACGATGAGTTCTGCGCCCAGTTCCCTGGCGCGCTGGTCCCGGAAGTCCGTCACTTCCGGGAAGTTGTGCCCGGTGTCGATCATCAATAGCGGGTAGGGAAGGCGGCCTGCGCCAAAGGCCTTTTCAGCGCACTTGAGCATGACCAGCGAGTCCTTGCCGCCCGAGAACAGCAGCGCGGGGCGCTCGAAGGCGGCGGCCACTTCGCGCAGGATGAAGATGGTTTCTTCTTCCAGCGCATCGAGGTGGCGGTTGCTGAGGTGGCTGAGCACTTGGGTGTCAACTCGGGCGTTCATGGGGGGGTCCAGTCAAATTCGGCTCCAGCCCTTATTTAATAAGCGCTGGCAGCTATCGTTTTAGTGAGTCAGGTGCAGACCGCATTCGCGGTTGTCTTCGCCCTTGGTGGGGTCCACGTAGTCGAAGTTGTTGGGCAGGCCGTGCTGTTGACAGTAGTCGTGCAACTGCTTGGATGACCAGTGCAGCAGCGGCGCCACCTTGATCAGCCCGTCGGGGTTGATGCTGACGGGCTCCATCTGCGCGCGCACGGCGGTGTCGGTGGCGCGCAGCGCGGTGAACCACACGCGGGGCGCGGTCTCGCGCAGGGCGCGGGCGAAGGGCTCGAGCTTCACCTCTTCGGTGAAGGCCGCGTGGCGCGGATCATGAAGCGCGGGCGTCGGGCCTTCCACGGCCTCGCGGTGGGCGCGCGAGCGGCGCGGCAGGTAGATCTTCAGGTTGAGGCCCAGCTGGCGGGTCACCGCGTCGGCAAAGCGGTAGGTGGCTGGCGTGTTGTAGCCGTTGTCCATCCAGACCACGGGCACGTTGGGTTGCACGCGCGTGACCAGGTGCAGGATCACGGCCTCGAAAGGCCGGAAGTTGGTGGTGACGATGGCTCGCTGACCCAGCCCCAGCGCCCAAGACACCAGGGCGGCGGCATCGTGGCCGTGCTCGGCGTTGACGCGGGCAAGGTCGGCGGCGCTGACGGCGTGGGCGGCGCTCATGCGGCCTCCGGGGGCGTTTGGTGGGCGGTGTCGCGGTCGGTGTCGCGGGCGAACAGCGGGCGCGGCTGCAGCGCGTCGCCCTGGTAGAACGCGCTGTAGCGGTCCAGCTGGCGCTGCGCTGTCACGGGGTTCTGGCCATCGGCCAGCACGGCGCTGGTGAAGCCGCTGCGCTGCATTTGCACCAGCTGGTCAATCAGCACGTCGCCCGTGGCGCGGATGTCGCCAGTAAAGCCGTAGCGCCGGCGCAGCAGCACGGCCTGGCTGAAGGCGCGCCCATCGGTGAACTTGGGAAAGTGCAGCTCGATGCGTTCGGCGCCCTGCAGCGCCCCGCTGGCGGCCAGGTCGGCCAGATCGGCGTCGTTGGCGATTTGCAGCAATTTTTGGGCATCAGCGCTTGTATTGACTGCGCTAGCAGCTATTATTTTCATAGTAATTTCGCGGGTTTTCATGGCGGCCGGGTGGTTGGCGGCTTATTCGGTGAGGGCTTCTTCCAGGGCCTGCCTGGCGTGGCGTGCGGCATTGGCGGCGGCCTTGAACGGGTCGTGGCCCACGCGGCGCAGCGTGTCGATGAAGAACTCGCCGCCATGGCGCTGGGCGCGGTAGGTCGTGAGCAGGGCCTCGATCACGTCCGGCACTTCGGCTGCCGAGAACGAGGGGCCCACCACCTTGCCGCCAATGGCCGGGCCCGACAGCTGCGCGCCGTCCGAGCCGCCCAGGGTGATCTGGTACCACTCCTTGCCGTCCTTATCGACCCCCAGGATGCCGATGTGGCCGCTGTGGTGGTGCCCGCAGCTGTTGATGCAGCCGCTCATGTGCAGGTCGATGGGGCCGATGTCGAACAGCTCGTCCAGATCCTGGTAGCGCTCGGTGATGGCCGCGGCAATGGGCAGTGAGCGGGCGTTGGCCAGGGCGCAAAAATCGCCGCCCGGGCAGGCAATCATGTCGGTCAGCAGGCCAATGTTGGGCTGGGCCAGGCCCAGCTGGCGTGCAGCTTCGTACAGCGCGGGCAGGTCGCTCTCGAACACCCAGGGCAGCATCAGGTTTTGCTCGTGCGTCAGGCGCGCCTCGCCAGCGCTGAACTGTTCGGCCAGCTGGGCCAGCGCCTCCAGCGTGCTGGCGTCGGCATCGCCGGGCGCAAAGCCCACGCGCTTGAATGACAGGGTTACCGCCTTCATGCCGGCCAGCCGGTGGCCACGCACGTTCTGCTGCAGCCAGCGCTGGTAGAGCTGGCCCTGCGGGTTGACATTGGCGGTGCGGTTGGCGGGCTGCAGCGTAGGCACCACGAAGCTGGCGGCCACGCGGTCCAGTTCAGCCTGGGTGATGGTGTGGGGCGCGCCGTCTTGCTCCACGATGGACTGGTACTCGGCCTCCACCGCATCGATGAACTGCTGGCCTTCGCTCTTGACCAGGATCTTGATGCGTGCCTTGTACTTGTTGTCGCGCCGACCAGCCAGGTTGTAGGCGCGGATGACGGCTTCCAGGTAGTTCAGCAGCTGGTGCCAGGGCAAAAACTCGCGCACCACGGTGCCGATGATGGGGGTGCGGCCCATGCCGCCGCCCACCTTCACGGTGAATCCGACTTCGCCAGCGGCGTTTTTCACTGCTTGCAGGCCCACGTCATACCAGCCGGTGGCGGCGCGGTCTTCGTGGGCACCGTTGAAGGCGATCTTGAACTTGCGCGGCAGGAAGGCGAACTCGGGGTGCAGCGTGCTCCACTGGCGCAGGATTTCTGCAAAGGGGCGCGTATCGACGATTTCGTCCTCGGCAATGCCGGCATAGGCCTCGCAAGTGATGTTGCGGATGGCATTGCCGCTGGTCTGGATGCCGTGCATGCACACGCTGGCCAGCAGCTCCATCACCTCGGCGGCCTGGGTGATGGGGATCCAGTTGAACTGCACGTTGGTGCGCGTGGTGAAGTGGCCGTAGCCGTACTGCAAAGGCGCAGCGGCCAGCGTCAGTCCGGGCTGGGCGGCTTGCAACTGGTCTTGCGTGGCCTGGGCGTGCGCCAGCAGCTCGGGCGTGGGTTTGTCATAGTCGCGGGCAATGCGCGCCAGCATGCGCAGCTGGGCGCTGCTGATTTCGCCGTAGGGCACGGCAATGCGCGCCATGGGCGCATAGCGCTGGATGTACCAGCCGTTTTGCAGGCGCAGCGGCAGCAACTGCTCGTCGGTCAGCTCGCCGCGCTGCCAGCGTTCGAGCTGGTCGCGGAACTGCTGCGCGCGCAGTAGGACGAATTGGCGGTCGAAATCGGTGTATTGGTACATGAACGGGCTTCTGGTC
>NZ_JBFWLZ010000006.1:116482-119156 GCF_050251835.1 Diaphorobacter sp.
CTCGCCGCACAGCAGGGACAGCGTGAGCCCGCGCGCGCCCATGGCGGTGCACAGCCACAGCCCCGGCTGGTTCAATGCATCCACCGGCCCCACGATAGGCAGGCGGTCGGGCGCTGCGCAGCGCACTGCGGCCCAGGTGCGCACGGCGCCGCTGGCCAGCGCGTCCCCGCCGTGCAGTGCCGCGTTGAAGGCCGGGGCCAGGGCCTGTGCCAGCGGGGGCAGCAGAGTCTGCAGCTTGGCGTGGTTGGCGGCCAGGCCCGCTGCCTGGTCTGACGCGCTGGGCGGCAGCGTGGTCTGGTCGCGCTCGAAAGTGGATCCCAGCACCCAGCCCGCGCCGCCTTGCAGCGGCACATGGGGCACCAGGTTGCCATGCCCATTGATTGGCTGCGGCGGCCAGGGCAGAGGTGCCCCCGACTGGGCGGGGGCCCGTGCATGCAGCCCCCACGCAATCTGGCCGCGCAGTGCTTGCAGGGGCCAGGGCAGGCCCGCCAGCGCCATGCTGTGCGGCCCCGCGCAGATGACGGCCAGCTCTGCCTGCGCCAGCACGGCGCCTTGCGCATCCAGCGCCTGCCAGACGGACTGCGCGCCCGCCGTGCGGCGCATTTGCGCCACCGGGGCCTCGCCTTGCCATTCAACGCCGGGCTGGGCCAGCAGATGCCGGATCAGCTGCGGCGGGCGCACCCAGCCGCCGCGCGCATGCCAGCAGGCCACGGCGCTGGCGGGCAGGCCGTTGGCCGCCAGTTGCTGCGCGGTGGCGGGCCGGCTCCAGTCCAGACCAGGGCCGTCTTGCCAGGCCAGGCCGGGCGTGCCGTCCACCCGGTGCTCCAGCGCGCCGCAGTCGCTCCAGTCGCGGCCGTGGCTGCCCTGTGGCATCTGGGCCAGTGTTTGCAGCGTGGTGCGCACGCCCGCACGCGACAGGCGCGACAGTACGCTGTCGTCTGGCGACACATGGCTGGCGAAAACACCTGCTGGCAGCCCGGACGCGCCCGCCGCCGGTGCCGCGGCACAGTCCAGCACGCGCACCTGCCAGCCACGCCGCGCCAGGCTGGACGCCACGGCAGCGCCCGCCAGGCCGGCGCCCACCACCAGGCACCGTGCGGGGGCCGGCGCGGTCACGTCGGGCAAAGGGGGCTGCCCGGTGCGCGGCTGCCAGCGCGGGTCGAACGTGGCCTGCAGCAAAGGGGCGCTCGTGGATGGCGCGTCCGCCACTGCCTGCATCTCGAAGCCGCATTGCGCCAAGGCGTCGCGCAGGCCGTGCGCCACGCCTGGCGCGGCCAGGCGGGTGCCGCGGCGGCAGCAGCGCGCCACGGCCTTCAAGGTGTGGATGTCCCACATTCCCGCCTGACTGCGCACATTGCAGTCGTCCAGATAGACCGAGTCGGCCACCGGCTGCTGTTGGCGCAGCATGGCTTGCAGGTCACCGATGCAGAGCGTGAGCTGCACGCGGCCGGCCTCGAACGACAGACGGTGCACGCCCGGCAGCAAGCCCCACCATTGCGCGTGCAATTGCTGCACCAGGGGTTGCAGTTCAAGGGTTGGCGCAGTGGCCTGCAGCAGCTCCTCGGCGCCTACGGCCTGGGGCATGCATGCGACGAAATGCAGGCACTGCGGACGGCGCGGGTCAGCCCGCCAGGCGGCCCAGGTAATCAGGAAGCCAAGCCCAAGCCCAAAACCGGTCTGCAAAATGCGCCACTGGGCCTGGCCAATCCACATGTCTGGCAAGCCGCAACCCTCCAGGAACACCGGGTGGGCCTGGGGCAGACCGCCGCAAGGCCGGTCAGTGGGTTCGGGCATGACCAGGCTTGATCGTCATTCCCAGCGCTGCTGGTACGAGAACACGGGCAGGCTCCATTCGAAGCGGATGGCCAGCAACCGCAGGGCCAGGCCAGCAGCAAAGCACACCAGCGTGCTGACGTTGTACTCCACCTGCAGTGTGTGCATGACCTGGAACAGCAGGCAGACCGCCAGCGACACGCTGGCATACAGCTCACGCCGGAATACGATGGGCACCTGGTTGCAAAGCACGTCGCGCAGGATGCCGCCGCTGATGCCGGTGAGCATGCCGGAAATCACCACCACCACGGGCGGGTAGCCCAGCTCCAGAGCCACGTTGCAGCCGATGAGTGAGAAAGCGATCAGGCCCATGGCGTCCAGCAGCAGGAACACCCGCTTGAGCCTATGCATGTGGCGGGCGACCAGCGTGGTCAGCAGGCCGGCGCCAATCACGAGGAAGATGTATTCGGGGTGCTGCGTCCAGCTGATGGGGTAGTGGCCCAGCACCATGTCGCGGATGGTGCCGCCCCCCAGTGCCGTGACCGAGGCAATCACGGCCACGCCGAAGATGTCCATATTGCGCCGACCCGCGGCCAGCGCCCCGGACATTGCTTCGGCAGTGATGGCGACGAGGTAGATCACCAGCATGGTGGTGAACTGGGACCACTGGAACGAGTCCAGCAAGGACACCGACGGCAACATGAAACATCTCCTGAAAGATCCGAACCGGGGCTGCCGGCCAAAAACGGCGGGCGGTCAACAACAGCGACGCCCCCGCCACTGGTGTGCAGCGGAGGCGAAGGCGTGAGAAGTGCAGCGTTTGTGTCAGGCCTGCGCCATCACGCGCTGGGCGGGACGTAGCCCGCCGCAGCGTCTGCGCCGCTGCCGAAGAAGTGGTTTT
>NZ_JBFWLZ010000006.1:119256-121064 GCF_050251835.1 Diaphorobacter sp.
ACGCGCTGGGCGGGACGTAGCCCGCCGCAGCGTCTGCGCCGCTGCCGAAGAAGTGGTTTTCCATCTGGCGGGCCAGGTATTGGCGGGCGCGGGCATCGGCCAGGTTCAGGCGGTTTTCGTTGACCAGCATGGTCTGGTGCTTGAGCCAGTCGGCCCATGCCTGCTTGCTCACGCTTTCGTAAATGCGCTTGCCCAGTTCGCCGGGGTAGGGCGGAAAATCGAGGCCATCGGCTTCTTTGCCGAGTTTGATGCAATGGACGGTACGTGCCATGAAGTGATTCCTTGCGCAGACTTCAGAGAAAGAAAAATAAGGGGCTAACGTCTTGTTGATTCCGTTTGCCGCAGTGTTTGCGGGCAGCTTGCGTAGCGCCGTGTGGTGTTTGGATGCACGGCAACACCGGGCATTCGAAGTCCTCTCAAGAGCAGGCGCGGGACTTTATCAAGTTTCCCCCGGCAACGGCCTGTGGCGGCGGACATGTCCCTGCCATTCTGGCCGTCGTCCGCGCACCCTGGGTGTGCGCGCACAACTCTATCGGCGCACCTGCAGGGCGCTGGGGTTGACGATGTTGGTCGGCGTGCCCTTGATGTAGTTGACGACGTTGTCGAAGGCGGCGCCGAAATACAGCTCATAGCTGTCTTGCTCCACATAGCCGATGTGAGGCGTGCAGATGCAATTTTCCAGCCGCAGCAGCGCGTGGCCCTGCAAGATGGGCTCGCTTTCAAAAACATCGACGGCGGCCATGCCGGGGCGCCCGCGATTGAGGGCGGCCAGCAGGGCGTCGGGCTCCAGGAGTTCGGCGCGCGAGGTGTTCACCAGCAGCGCGGTGGGTTTCATGCAGGACAGGTCTTCCAGCGTGACCACGTGCTGCGTTTCTTCGGTCAGCCGCAGGTGCAGCGACACCACGTCGCATTGCGAGAAAAAATCCGCCCGGGTGTTGGCGACCTGCAGACCGTCGCTGAGCGCCTGCGCGCGCGAGGCTTCGCGGCCCCAGACCCTTACGTTCATGCCAAACGCACGGCCGTAGCCCGCGACGATCTGCCCGATGCGCCCGTAGCCCCAGATGCCCAGGGTCTTGCCGCGCAGCACTGTGCCCAGTCCGAAGTTGGGCGGCATGGACGCGGCGCGCAGGCCCGATTGCTGCCAGGCGCCGTGCTTGAGGTTGGAGGTGTACTGGGGCAGGCGGCGCATGGCCGCCATGATCAGCGCCCATGTCAGCTCTGCGGGCGCCACGGGGGAGCTGACCCCTTCGGCCACGGCAATCCCATGTTCGGTGCAGGCGGCCAGATCAAGGTGCGCACCCGCGCGGCCGGTTTGCGATATGAGTTTGAGCCGCGGCAGCTTTTCCACCAGCTGCCGCGTGATCTGCGTGCGCTCGCGGATCAGGACGATGATGTCCGCATCCCGCAGTCGCACGGACAACTGCCCCAGGCCTTTGACCGTGTTGGTGTACACCTTGGCGGAGTAGGGATCGAGCCGCGCCGCGCAGTGGAGCTTGCGCACTGCATCCTGGTAGTCGTCAAGAATTACGATGTTCATCTGGTTCGGTGCATTTCACTTGCATTCTGGCTATCACGGGGGGGCGATGCGCTGGACTGCTTGCATTGCCGGCAGCCACATCCGTGCCCTGAGCGTGCGTTCAGCCAAAACGCCAGTCAGGCATTGTCGTTGATGACCGTGCGTGTCTTGACTTGTTGCAACTCTGCGCTACACCTTTGTCGTGATGAACACAAGCTTACACACGGCTGCGGTCCTGCTGGACGATGATTCGGGCACTGCCGCAAATTTTTGGATCATGGCGTAATGCAAG